>JAFLBG010000020.1 GCA_017303975.1 Bacteroidota bacterium | reverse complement strand
TTTGAAAGCCTAATTCTCGCTTAGCGCCTTTAAATTTATCAAAATTCCATCGCGGAATTTTTACAATAACATAATCTAATGTTGGTTCAAAATAGGCCGAAGTACTTTTAGTAATTTGATTTTCTACTTCATCTAAATTGTAACCAATAGCCAGTTTAGAAGCTATTTTGGCAATAGGATACCCTGTAGCTTTACTTGCCAGTGCAGATGAACGGGAAACACGAGGATTTATCTCAATTGCAATAATATCTTCTTTTTCATCCGGACTTACCGCAAACTGTACGTTACAGCCACCTGCAAAATTGCCGATAGAACGCATCATTTTGATAGCTAACGTACGCATACGCTGAAATGTGCTATCGCTTAATGTCATTGCAGGAGCAACTGTTATCGAATCTCCTGTGTGAATTCCCATCGGATCAAAATTTTCGATTGAGCAAATAATACACACATTGTCATTCGCATCACGCAACAATTCCAATTCAAATTCTTTCCATCCTAAAACAGCTTTATCTATCAACACCTCATGAATCGGGGATGTATGCAACCCTCTATTTAAATCCGAATCAAAATTTTCTTTTTTATATACAACAGCTCCTCCGCTGCCACCAAGGGTAAAAGACGGTCTTATTACCAACGGAAATCCAAATTCTTGTGCAATTTCTTTTCCTTCTAAAAAAGAACGAGCAATACGTGATGGAGCCATGCCAACACCTATCTCGATCATTTTATTTCTAAATTTTTCCCTATCCTCCGTTATTTGAATGGCTTGAACATCAACTCCAATCATTCGCACACCATATTTCTTCCAAATCCCCATCTCATCGCACTTCATTGCCAAGTTTAGTGCTGTTTGTCCGCCCATAGTAGGCAATACGGCATCTATTTTTCGCTCTTCTAAAATTTTAACAATAGATTGCGTTGTTAAAGGCAACAGATAAACATGTTCTGCGGTAACCTTATCCGTCATTATAGTAGCCGGATTCGAGTTTATTAAGGTAACTTCAATACCTTCTTCCTTTAGCGAACGTGCTGCTTGTGAGCCTGAATAATCAAACTCGCAAGCTTGCCCAATAACAATTGGACCACTACCGATAATTAGCACTGATTTTATTGAACTATCCTTTGGCATATAATAGGTTTAAGTAAGTAAATTAGGCAAATAAAATAGGTTAAACACAAAAAAAGCCGCTCTTGTGGAGCAGCTTTTCTTTTGTTTAATTGGTAAACTTCCAAATATTCAAGGATTATTTGTGTGTTTTTTCGCTCGATACAGTTAATTTTTTTCTACCTCTTTTTCTTCTAGCAGCCAACACCCTTCTACCATTTGCAGTAGACATTCTTTCGCGAAAACCATGTTTATTAGTTCTCTTTTTTCTTGATGGTTGAAATGTACGTTTCATCTTTCTTTTATATTAAATTACCTAAAAATCGTTTGCAAATATATAAATGCTTTTCGTATTGACAAAAAGTTTTTATATTGAAACAAAAATAACAACCACAAATGAACAGAAAAATCTCCCTTTTTATCGTATTTGTTGCAATTGGAAGCCTTATTTTCGGTCAAGCATCCTTTAATCCAACAAAAATAAATCGACTAAACGAACTCAAATCATTTCCAACTAAAGAAAATGGAGGACTAACGCCTCATTTATTCTTTTGTGATCCGGTTCAATTCGCTTTTAACCAATTTACCGTTGGTTATGAGTATGTAATGGACTCATTAAACATTGGGATAAGAATTCCTGTGACAATTGGAGTGGGTAAAACATATCAAGAATTTGGGATAGAGGGGCGCTATTACATTGGTGAAGTATATAATTATGAGCGCAGAGTCGGTGAATTTGTATTGGGAGATGGACATCACCGCTTTTATGCGGGACCGAATGTTAGTTTTGTACATTTAGTTAAAGATTGGGGAACTTCCGTAAAAGGTATGGGAGGCGTTAGTCTTCAATTATTGAATGGGTTAAACTTGAATGCGGCAGTTGGCTTAGGAATGCTTAAATTCTTTACGAATAACGACCCTTTTGACAAATACTCAACCACTATGGAATTTGATTGGACAATTAATGGCAGTATTGGTTATCGTCTTACAAGATAAATTAGTTTTCTAACAGCCTTTACGGCTTTTATATGCCAAAGATAATTCGCATCATCAATAGGTTTAATTTAGGTGGTCCTACCTACAATGTAGCTTATTTGACAAAATATCTACCTGCTGAGTACGAAACTATTCTTGTAGGTGGGCAAAAAGATGATACAGAAGAGAGTTCGGAGTTTATAGTACGCAATTTAGGTATAGAACCCATTATAATTGCTGAAATGCGAAGATCAATTAATCCATTGAACGATTTAAAATCGTTTTTAAGGATACGCAAATTGATTAAGGAGCACAAACCGGACATTGTGCATACACATGCATCAAAAGCAGGCACATTGGGCAGATTGGCTGCAATAACGTGCGGAGTGCCAATTATTGTGCATACATTCCATGGTCATGTTTTTCACTCGTACTTTGCTTCTTGGAAAACGGCAATATATAAAATGATAGAACGTTTTTTAGCGTCTAAAACAAATGCAATTATCGCAATTAGCGAAATACAAAAAAAAGAACTTACCGAAAAATTTAAAATCTGCAATCCCAATAAAACACATGTAGTTAATCTGGGTTTTGATTTAGAAAGATTTCAAAATGGTGCCGCAGAAAAAAGAAAGTCATTTAGAGAGCACTATTTAGTTGATGATGATGAAATTGCTATTGCTATTGTTGGCCGTTTAGTGCCAATTAAGAATCACAAGCTCTTTTTAGATGCGCTTAGTATCACTCTAAAATCAACGGATAAAAAAGTGAGGGCGTTTATTGTAGGCGATGGCGAAGAAAGACAAAACATAGAAGCTATTGCTGCTTCTTTGGGTATTGACACCGTAGATTTTCTAAAGGAAAAAAGAAAAGCAACCATCACATTTACCTCATGGATAAAAAATGTAGATTGGGTATGCAATGGCGTAGAAATAATTGCACTAACTTCATTTAACGAGGGCACTCCCGTAAGTTTAATAGAAGCCCAAGCTGCCAACAAACCAATAATCACAACAAATGTAGGCGGCATTGAAAACATTGTGCTTCCAAACGAAACGGCATTTTTAGTAAATAATTTTACTCCTGAAGCTTTCTCAGAAAAGCTGACAGAACTAATATCAAATGATACAGTTAGAAAAAAAATGTCGGAAAAGGGATGGGATTTTGTAAAAAACAAATTTTCTTACCATGCGCTATCAAGCAATGTTGATAGGCTTTACAAAAGCTTACTTAAACAATAGTATTCAAAATGCACTTAAAGCACCTATCAATTATAAATTTTAAAAATTGTGCGCAAGCAGATATTAATTTATCAAAAAAACTAAATTGCTTTACAGGTAACAATGGCGAGGGAAAAACTAATTTATTAGATGCAATTTATTACCTATCATTTTGCAAAAGTTTTTTCAATCCAATAGATAGTCAAAATATACTGCATGATGCGCCATTCTTTGTAATTCAAGGTGCGTTTTTGAACGATGGAAATGAATACGAAATACATTGTGGACAAAAACGAGGAGCAAAAAAATCATTCAAAAAAAACAAGAAAGAATACCAACGATTATCCGACCACATTGGCTTAATTCCTTTGGTAATGATATCTCCATCGGATAGTGAGTTAATATCAGAAGGAAGTGAATTTAGAAGGAAATTTATTGACAATGTAATTTTTCAGTTTGATAAAGAATATTTGGAAGATTTAATTTCATACAACAAAGTATTAACACAAAGAAATGCTCTTTTAAAAAATTTTTCTAAAACAAATTCGTTCGACTATTCGCAACTAGAAGTTTGGGATGGACAGCTTATTCCGCTTGGTGAAAGAATAAATAAAAAGAGAAAAAAGTTCATATCACAATTCGAGCCTCTATTTCAAGAAAACTACCAGAAAATTTCAGGAGGGAAAGAAAAGGTGGGGTTAACCTATATTTCATCATTAAACGAGGGGGCTTTCGAAAACATTTTGGAAGCTGCTCTACCTAGAGATAGGTATGCAGAATACACTACTTCGGGCATACATAAAGACGATCTAGAATTTACCCTAAATAACTTTCCTATAAAACGATTTGCATCACAAGGACAACAGAAATCCTATCTATTGGCACTAAAGCTTGCTCAATATTATTTCATTTTTGAAACTTTGGGGATTACACCAATTCTATTGATGGATGACATTTACGACAAATTAGATGAAACACGTATGACACAGCTTATACAAACCATTAGTCATAAAGATTTTGGGCAGGTTTTTATAACGGATACAAACTACGAAAGAATGAACAATCTATTTGCTAAACTGCATGTTGATTATTCCATTTTTAAAGTGGAGCAAGGAGCAATTACTACCAACTAATTACTATATCTAATAACAAAAATTAAGATTTTTTGTATACTGACCACTACACAAAGAATCGAGCGTTCTAGCATTAAATGGTCGAGAGTAAACTCCGGTAGTATATCTGGCAGAGAATATTCCATATCCCCCTGTTAAATTGGTATATTCTGGTCTTTCTTGAACAATGCCGGTTGAAGGCTTGCCAACTTCAATAAATGTAGCTAAATCGTCCGCGGCTGCTGTAAATAAAACATCTAAATAAAGAGGCTCTCTGCCAAACACATTGCTGCCATTAGAAACTGCTCCCGCTATATATTTATAAAACGCTTTTTTGTCGATGTTAAGTGTAAAAGGATCTCCCCCGTTTAAAGTTGGCACCCTAACTTCCGAAACCGGCCAAGTAATCGATTTAACAACTGTATCTGTAAGACCATACTCTTTGTAATGAAACACTGCAAAAACCTGGTAAATTCTAGCTCCTGCAGCAGCATTCCATTGAATGTCAAAAGTACGATTGTAATTCGCAAAATCCATTACTTGATTGGTAGTTGGTCGTGCAATACTTAAACTACTTTTAATAAGTGATGTTTGACCTGTAACAGTATGCCCTGTAGCTGCATCTTTAATACTCAATCGATATTGGCTATCATCAAACAACGGAGCCGTAAAAGTGTACAGTATTTGTTTAGGATTAAGAAAATCTCCCGGATTTTTAGCTATAGAAGAATCTCTATTTAATTGATAACTCGTAACTAATGTACTTCCTTTCCATCTTTCTACCACAACAGAGACATTGTTTTTGTAATACAACGAATCTTGTATCTGTGCCATATCTATTGCACTTCCTTCTCCCAAATATACTTTTCCCACTTTTATATAATGAGTAGTCTCTGATTGGTCTAACAATCCATAAACAACCGTATTTTGCTTCCAGTCGGCCAAAACATCAATATCATTTTTACACGAAACGAAAATGGTAGTTAGCAATAATCCAACTAAATATTTTTTAAAAACGCTCATAGTTTATTTTAATAAATCTGTTTTAAATTGGCCCTTAATGTATTTTCCAACAATGAAATAATTGTCATTGGACCCACTCCTCCGGGCACAGGTGTAATTGCACTACACTTATTTTTAACACTGGTAAAATTTACATCGCCCACAATTTTATATCCTTTGGTACTTGTATCCTCTACCCTATTTATACCTACATCAATTACAACACAGCCTTCTTTTATATATGAATCGTCAATAAATTCAGGCCTTCCAAGTGCAACAATTAAAATATCTGCTTGTCTACAAATGCTCTTCAAATCGGTTGTTTTGCTATGTGCAATTGTAACGGTGCAGTTTCCAGGATATTCATTTCTAGAAAGTAAAATACTAATTGGTGTGCCAACAATGTGACTGCGCCCAACAACTACGCAATGCTTACCTTCTGTTTCAATTTTATAATACTCCAATATTTTAATAATACCCATGGGAGTTGCAGGCAAATAACACGGCAAGGAAAGTGTCATTCTGCCAATATTTACCGGATGAAAGCCATCTACATCTTTCTCGGGAGCAATTTTATCTAAAATAAATTGCTCGTTGATATGCTTTGGCAAAGGTAATTGAACAATATAACCATCTAACGATGCATCATCATTTAGTTCATTAATTTTTTGGGTAAGTTCTATTTCGGAAATTGTTTCGGGCAAAGAAACTAAACTAGATGTAAGCCCAATCCTAGCACATGCTTTAATTTTTGAATTTACATATGCTACGCTAGCGGGATTATTACCAACAAGAACAGCAGCTAAATGCGGAACTCGACCTCCGGATTGTTTGATTTTATTAATCTCTATTTCAAGCTTAGACAATTCGTAATCCGAAACCTTTTTACCGTCAAGTAATAGCATATAACTAATTAAAAATAGAGGGGGAATTTAAGATTATTGAATATACAAAAAATAATTCAAAGAATGCTATCGCCCCATCTTTGGCATATTGCGCATCATCTTCATCATTTGATCTTTGTTGTTCATGGTTTTCATCATCTTGCGCATATCTTCAAACTGCTTTAACAGCTTATTCACATCCTGAATAGTAGTTCCGCTCCCTTTCGCAATTCGTTGTCTGCGGCTACCATTAATAATATCAGGAGTTTCTCGTTCTTTTGGAGTCATAGAATGGATGATAGCTTCAATGCTTCTAAAAGCATCGTCATCTATATCAATATCTTTAATTGCTTTGCCCACACCCGGAATCATGCCCATCAAATCCTTAATATTTCCCATTTTTTTAATCTGCTGAATTTGATTTAAAAAATCGGAAAATGTAAACTGATTCTTAGCAATTTTCTTTTGTATTTTTCTGGCTTCTTCTGCATCAAATTGCTCTTGAGCACGTTCCACAAGAGTTACAACATCCCCCATTCCCAATATTCTATCCGACATACGTTCCGGATAAAATATATCAATAGCTTCCATTTTTTCACCAGTACCAATAAACTTGATAGGTTTATTTACCACCGATTTAATTGACAATGCAGCACCACCGCGGGTATCTCCATCAAGTTTGGTAAGTACCACACCATCAAAATCCAATCGCTCGTTAAAGGTTTTTGCTGTATTTACTGCATCTTGACCTGTCATTGAATCTACAACAAACAAAATCTCTTGAGGAGATATTGCTTTTTTAATAGCTTCAATTTCATTCATCATTTGTTCATCAACCGCTAAACGACCTGCGGTATCTATAATTACAACAGAATTACCATTTAATCGAGCTTGTTCAATACCACGTTTAGCGATAGAAATAGCATCTTTACTTTCTTTATCCGAAAACACCGGAACACCAATCTGCTCACCCAATACATGCAATTGGTCAATTGCAGCTGGACGGTAAATATCGCAAGCTACCAATAATGGACTTTTTCCTTTTTTTGTTTTTAAAAAGTTAGCCAACTTGCCAGAAAAAGTTGTTTTACCAGAACCTTGCAATCCACTCATTAGGATTACCGTAGGATTTCCGGCTAAAGATATTTCAGCTTTTTGTCCACCCATTAGTTGGGTAAGCTCATCGTGGGTTAGTTTTGTTAATAATTGACCTGGAGATATTGCCGTAAGCACGTTTTGTCCTAATGCTTTTTCTTTTACAGTATCTGTAAATGTTTTAGCTACTTTGTAGTTAACATCCGCATCCAGCAAGGCTTTTCTAATTTCCTTTAACGTTTCTGAAACGTTTACTTCTGTAATTTTCCCTTGACCTTTAAGAACCTTAAACGCTCTTTCTAACTTATCACTTAAACTTTCAAACATATTTTTATCAATTAAGTATGTACAATTTTACCACTAATTTAAAGGAATTAAAAAATCTATTTTAATTCTTCCAATAAGTATTTTGCAGTAATACTATTCTTGTTTTTTACTATTTCCTCCGGAGTGCCTTCGCATAAAAGATGGCCCCCTTTATCTCCCCCCTCTGGACCAATATCAATTACATGATCCGCAACTTTAATAATATCCATGTTGTGTTCTATAACTAATACGGTATTACCGGCATCCACCAATCTATTTAGCACCTCTAATAAAATTCGAATATCCTCGAAATGTAAACCGGTTGTTGGTTCATCTAAAATATAAAACGTACGACCGGTTTCTTTTTTAGAAAGCTCCGTAGCTAACTTTACTCGTTGCGCTTCTCCTCCCGAAAGTGTTGTAGATTGCTGCCCTAATGTGATATATCCAAGTCCAACTTCTTTTAACGCCCTTATTTTAGAAACGATTGCAGGAATATTTTCAAAAAAATCAACAGCATGCTCAATGGTCATATTCAGCACATCGTTTATGGATTTGCCTTTATATCTAATTTCTAAAGTTTCTCTATTGTATCTTTTGCCGTTACATGCTTCGCACGAAACATATACGTCTGGCAAAAAATTCATTTCTATAGTCTTAACTCCAGCACCTTGACATGTTTCGCATCTACCACCTTTTGTATTAAAAGAGAATCTGCCGGGCTTATACCCTCTAATTTTTGCTTCAGGCAATTCGGCATACAATGCTCGTATATCGGAAAACACATTCGTATAGGTAGCAGGATTAGAACGTGGTGTTCGACCAATTGGAGATTGATCTATATCAATTACTTTATCAATATGTTTAAGCCCTGTTATAGAAGTATGCGGCATTGGTTTCTTAAGCGAATTATACAAATACGCGCTAAGAATTGGGTACAGTGTCTCGTTAACCAGAGTAGATTTTCCACTTCCGGAAACACCCGTAATACAAATAAACTTACCCAATGGAAATTTAACGGTAAGGTTTTTTAAATTATTTCCTTTGGCTCCAGTTAATACAAGCTCCTCTCCATTCCCTTTGCGTCTTTGCTTTGGTACAAGAATATTTTTTTTACCGGATAAATAATCTGTTGTGAGGGTGTTGCTTTTCTTTAATTGTTTTGGAGTTCCTTCTGCAACAATATGTCCACCATGCACTCCGGCATAAGGACCAATATCTACTACATAATCAGCCGCAAGAATCATCTCTTTATCATGCTCTACAACCAATACAGAATTGCCAATATCTCGCAGATTTTTTAGCGCCTCTATCAATCGTGTATTATCACGCTGATGAAGCCCAATACTTGGTTCATCTAAAATATACAACACACCAACTAGCTGCGAACCAATTTGCGTGGCTAATCGAATCCGTTGAGCTTCTCCCCCAGAAAGGGTTTTGGAGCTTCGATCCAATTTTATATAATCTAATCCAACATCGATTAAAAAATCTATTCGAGAACGAATTTCTTTTAAAACATCTTTAGCTATTACATTTTGCTTTTTATCTAGTTTCAGTTCTAAATCAGCAAACCAAACCTTCAAATCATTAATATCAAGTGCTGCTAATTCGGCAATATTTTTTTGCCCAATTTTAAAATACAGTGCTTCTTTTTTCAAACGTGCACCATTACATGTAGCACAAACAACCTTATTCATAAAGCCTTGCGCCCACTTATCAATGCTTTCGCTGCCTAACTCCTGCTGCTGACGAATAATAAAATTCACAATACCTTCAAAATTCATAGAATAAGAGGTTGCCTGACTATCGGCTTGCTCTTTTACTTTAAATACCTCCTCTGAACCAAACAAAATAACATTAATTGCATTCTCGCTAATATCTTCAACAGGTGTATCTAGTGTAAATTTGTATTTTTCTGCAATAGCTTCTATTTGTCTAAATACCCAGTTATTCTTGTACTCTCCGAGTGGAATTATAGCGCCTTTCTTAATAGATAACTTAGAATTAGGAATAATTTTTTTTATATCAATTTCAGAAACTTCACCCAACCCATTACACTTAGTACAAGCCCCGTATGGCGAATTGAACGAAAACAAGTTGGGTTGTGGCTCGTCATAAGAAACACCGGAAGTAGGACACATTAAGTACCTACTAAAATGCTGTACTTGGTCTCCATCCGCCTCTATAACCATCACAGTTCCTTTGGCTTGTTTCATGGCAACTTGAAGTGAATCTATAATACGTTGCTTGTTAGCTTCACTAATTACTATTCTGTCAATTACAGCTTCAATATCATGTATTTTATACCTGTCAAGCTGTGTTCGTTTATGTAGTTCGATTATTTTCCCATCTACACGTGCACGCAAAAAGCCTTGTTTGGCAAGCTGTTCGAACAATTCTCGATAATGCCCTTTTCTTCCTTTTACGAGTGGGGCAAGTAAAATTATTTCCTTTTTATCAAATTTTTGGATTAGCAACTCAATTATTTGAGCATCCGAATACCGCACCATTTTTTCTCCGGTAACGTATGAATATGCGTCAGAGGCACGTGCAAAAAGCAGACGCATAAAATCATAAATCTCGGTAATGGTACCTACTGTAGATCTAGGATTTCTATTTACAGTTTTTTGCTCAATAGAAATAACAGGGCTAAGCCCTGTTATTTTGTCTACATCGGGTCGTTCTAAACTACCCAAAAACTGCCTGGCATATGCCGAAAAACTTTCTATATAACGCCTCTGCCCTTCTGCATATATCGTATCAAATGCTAATGACGATTTTCCGCTCCCACTTAGTCCGGTAAAAACAACAAGTTTATTTCTTGGAATTTTTAATGATACGTTCTTTAAATTATGGACACGCGCTCCAATTACTTCTAACTCTTCAGTTTCCGGAGCTACAAAATCTTGCATATAGCTTAGTTCTTTCTATTTTTGAAAATAATTATTTCCTGATTAGGCACTAAAGAATTATTCTCAGACAAAATATTCCACATTTTAATTTGTTGTTCATCTACTTGATACTTATTTGCTAGTGAAGATACGGTTTCCCCTTCTCTAACAACATGAATAACTCTATTAATTGTATCCGACAAAACAGTATATTGTGCAGAATCTACTGCAGCCGCAATATGACTAGAACCATCAGATTCTCCATACTCCCAATCAATATCGGCAGTTAAAAACTCATTTTTAGGTAGTAATATTTTGTACGGCTTTCGTTCCTTATTAGTTAGCGAGTTTTTTCTTAGCCAAGGATTAAATATTTTAAATACTTTATACGTAAGGCCGTTAGTTAATGCAAAGGCCGTCAAATCTGATATAGATGAATCAACTACAATCTCATTAGTTGGGATTGCAGAATACAGGTGTTTTTTTCGAACAATAAAACCATATGCCTCCGGTCTAGTAAATATTTCTTTTACAGATACTATTCTAAATACATATCGAGATGTTTCGTCATTTAAAAGTAAGTCGTAATAGCTTGAAACTTTCTGTTTTTCCAACTGCCTTTCTACCCCACCCATTCCCATATTGTATGATGCGGCTACTAGTGTCCAATTTTTAAATTTGCTATATGCTTCTTTAAAATATTTGCAAGCAGCTTCGGTAGATTTAATAACATTGTAACGCTCATCTACCTCTTCGTTTATTTCTAACCCATATACTTTAGCGGTGCTTTCAATTATTTGCCAGTATCCTGTGGCTTTTTGGGGCGATACAATATTTGTTAATCCACTTTCTACAATAGCTATGTATTTAAAATCATCAGGAATACCATTCTTTTTTAGAATAGGCTCAATAATTGGCAACCATCTATTTGCTCTTTTTTGCAGTAAAAGTGTTTGTGATTGCCAATACGTATTAACCAATAACTCTCTATCCAAAGCCTCTCTAACTGAAAAATCATTTATTGGCACATATTCTCCAGCAAAATTTAAATCCTTGGGTAATCCTAAACTAAATACTTTGTAGTGACTGTTAAAATACTGTTGGTAGCTATTATCATCTTTAGATTCACTAAACGCATAAATAAATAATTTTATAGCCAAAAACAAGCCTACTAATACTAAAGAAGCTATTATATGTTTTTTATACTTTGTAATCTCTGTTATCGCTTTCATTTGTAGTTCATTTTTGTTTTTATTGCAACGCACTATTTATTGTTGTTCCTCTTTACAATAACTGTAGGCACGTACAATAGCAAAAAAAAGAATATAAAACTTATATACGCCAAGTATTTAAACGTATTTATTGTTAGCTCATAATTATTTAAAAACCAAACTATCATTGCCACAGAAGCTAACGAGATACTAAACAACAAGATTGCTATTCTTCGCTCTGTTAATCCAATATAAAAAAGGTGATGAGTAGTGTGGTCCTTCCCACCAACAAATGGCGACTGTTTTTTTAATAGTCTATTTACAACTACTGTAGTTGTATCTATTATAGGTACGGCAAAAGCCAATAAAGGAACTACCAATCTTATCCATTGATTATTAATTGCAACCGTATTATCATTCGCATTCCAATAAAAAATAATACCTACAGCAGCAAGTAATGCCCCAAGATATTGACTTCCGGTATCTCCCATAAACATTTTAGATGGATACCAATTAAAAAATAAAAATCCTACTAATGCCGCTAAATTTCCTAGTAAAACATAAAACAAAACAGAGTCTGTATTATTATTAAAAATGAGAAGCACCACAATACCCAATAATATGGCTATAGACACACTGGTTGTTACGGCATCCATATTATCAAGCATATTCACAGAATTCATAATTCCTACTACCCAAACTATAGTAATAAGGTAATTAAGCCACGCTGTATCAAAAAATGAAATCATTGTTCCAGTAAAAATTAATATTAACGCACACGATACCTGAACTAAAAATTTTAATAAAGGACGTGTATTATAAGCATCGTCTGCCAATCCCATTATAAAACCAAGGCAGCATGCACCAATAACACCCAATAAGCGGGCATTGTATAAGTGCGTTTGAACTAAAAAGCCAGCGGAAGCAATAGAAATTAAAAATATTACAAAAAAAGATATTCCACCAAGAGCAGGCTTGGAAGATGCGCTCCATCTAACAATACTTAAATCGTGATTTCTTATTCCTAAAGTTTTTGAAAAGCGTAGCAAAACATTGTTTAGTACAATAGAAAATCCCAAAAGCAACAATGCGAATAGTAATTTTATAATCATAACTGAAATTAAGCCGCAAAGTTACCCAATATTAGGCTTTAAAACAAGGTTTGGAAGGTATTAAATGGCTTGCCTTGTTGGTCTTTTTCAGAAATAATAGGGTTTGAGAGCCCCCAATTAATATTTAAGGTAGAATCGTCCCACTTTATGCAATCTTCGGATGCTTTATTGTAAAAATTGGTGCATTTGTAAAAGAAAATTGTATTATCGGTTAAAGTTAAAAAACCATGCGCAAAACCCTCCGGAATCCATAACATCGTTTTATTTTGCTCATTTAGCTCAATTGCATAGTGCTTGCCATAGGTTGCGGAATCTTTTCTTATATCCACAGCCAAATCTAATACAGCTCCTTTTATTACTCTAACCAACTTACCCTGAGCATGCGGTGGATTTTGAAAATGCAATCCTCTCAGTACACCTTTATTGGAAAGAGATTGATTGTCCTGTACAAAATTTGCTTCTATACCGATATTCTTAAAGACAGAAGCGCTAAAAGACTCGAAAAAATAACCACGTGCATCTTCAATAACACGTGGTTGCACAACAAATAAACCACTTATAGGAGTATCAATTAACTGCATTAGCCTAAATAACCTTTGTTACCGGATCCTTTTTTCTTGTCTTTTGAAAAGAAATTTTTTAGTGCAGAACCGGTATTCTTTGCTTTATGTGGACGACCTTCTTCATAATAACCATAGCCATAGCCATAGCCATAGCCGTAGCCGTAACCGTAACCATAGTTATAGCCGTATGTTTTTCTATTTACATCAACGCCATTCAAAATAACTGACAATCGCTTAATTCCATTTTCATTATATAGTCTGTCTACATTCTGAATAAAGTTCCTCTTTGAATAATCTGCTCTAAAAATATAGATTGGAAAATCTGCTCTCTGAATAATACTTATACCATCTGTAACCAATCCCACAGGTGGGTTATCAATAATAACTACATCGTAAAGAGACTTTAGCCTCTCTAAGGTTTCGTCCATTTGCTTACTAATAATAAGCTCTGATGGATTAGGAGGAATTGGACCAGCAGTAATATAATCCAAATTAGGAAGTGCACTGTGTTGAACACAATTTTCAACAGTATCTTTTCCTATAAGAATGGTACTCATTCCTCTAAAATTTTCTGCCTGAAAACCTTTGTGAATTTTAGGTTTACGCATATCCAAATCGATAACAATCACTTTTTTCCCGGAAAATGCAATTATACCTGCTAAGTTAATAGCAACAAAAGTTTTACCCTCACCAGAAATAGTAGAGGTTACAGCCACTATTTTAGCCTCTGGCGAATTAGCTATAAATTGTAAATTAGAACGTATCGACCTAAAGGCTTCTGCAATAAGGGACTTAGGGTTTTTATCAATTAGTAATTGTGATACCGGAATTTCCTTGTGGTATTTAGGTACAATTCCCAATACACTTATTGATGCGTTAGTTTGTTTAGTAATTTCTGTTAGCGAATTTATTTTATCATGAGAAACATAGCCAAAAAGGATAATAAGTAACGATAAAAAAGCCGCTGTAGATAAAGCTAAGGATAACGTTGTTCGTTTTGATGGCGAAACAGGACTTTTAGGAACGAATGCTTTATCTAAAACCAAGTAGTTTGATACAAAGCCTGCCTTTGAAATAGAGTACTCTGTTTTTTTCTCTAATAATAGAGTATAGTACTTTTCATTTATGGAAAATAAGCGTTGCAGTCTTGCATACTCTATTTCCTTTTCAGGAGCTTTGGTAAACTTATTTTGAAACTCGCTTGCCTTACTATTTAATTCTTCCTTTTTTGATTTAACTTTTTCCTTAAATGAATTAATACTTTCTAATAAGAACCTCTTTTTAGTTTCAATTTGATACTCTATTGATTTAATAGACTCAGCATTAGTAGTTAAATCGTAAAAAAGCTCTTCTTTTTTAATTATTACCTCTTGCAATGCATTAATTTGAGTTGTAATAGAACTGCTTTCAAATTCCGAACCGGCAAGCATAGACAACAATGTATAGGTATCAATTTTGTCTTGTTTTTTAATCTTTTTTTCTATGTTTTCTAGTACACGCTCTTCTATTTCAAGAGTAATAATCTGATCTTCTAATTGATTATATCTACCCAAATTAACAGAGTAAACATCTTCATTTGTATTAACATCGTTTTCTTTTAAAAAATCTTGTATCAAAACTTCGGAGCTCTTTAAGCTTTCGTACACAAACTTCAACTGCTCATCAATAAAATTGATGATACTTTTTGAGCTTTCGCTTTTCTTTTCCACATCAAAAGTGATAAACTCTTGCGACATTGCAGTTACCACATCAGAGGCCTTTTTGGGGTCATTGTCTTTGTATGTTATTTTTACTGTTTTCGCATCTTGATTTAATATTTTAACCTCTAAATTGGGAAAATATTCTGCTGCAAGAACATCCAGATCATTAATTACGAAGTAATAATCGTTTTTCTTAATATCCTGTTTCTTTCTTAAACTTTGAATTTGTGAAGCGTCTTGAATAGAAACTTTTATATCAAACAAGCTATGACTCTTCCATGCATCAACAATACATTTTTCCTTATATTTTTTACCCGCATAATCAAAAGAAATTTCAGCAATTTTGGGATTAACAAAATCGATATAAATTTTTGTCCCTTTTATAAGTTTCTCTTTTACCTTTACCTCTATACGGTAGGGCGTATTGTTATAATGCTCATTGTTTTTAAATGTACCTTCTGCAAAATAACTAATTTCAAGAGGCAATGTAGATAATGCACGTTTAAAGAAAATTTTCGAACGCAGTTGCTCTAATGTTTGAGCTAATTCGCCACCACCATCATCTCCGGCAACTTTAAAAATTTTAACTGCTGTATTCGTATTTTGTATTTGTACTACAGTAGATGATTCAAATTTAGGTTGGGCGTACCTTAAATACAAAAAACTTGTTAGTAAAGCCAACGCAAACAAAGACAAGACCACCCAAAAAGACCTTCGAGCAATGTAAATAAATAAACCTAACTCAAATTCGCCAGTAAGGTTAGAAATACGCTCCTTATACCTTTCAAAACTATCGTTCGTTTGCGATATTTCTTCTTTATACATGCTGAGAAATTATAAAAATACTATTGATTATTCTTAAGTGTAGTGAAATAAAAAGCGGTAAAGAAAACAATTGTTGTTAGCAAAGAAACGATAGGTGTAACCTCTGTGGAGATTTTACGCAAAACATATTTTCTTGGCTCTACATAAATAATATCATTGGCTTGTAAAACCATATCTGCTTGCCTTATTCCATCAATCATAGACAAATCTATCAAATAGACTTCAGGCTTTTGAAGGTCGCCACGAATTAGCTTAATTTTCCATGCTTTACCACCATCAGTCAACCCTCCTGCATAAGCAATAGCCTCAATTAGTTTGGTATTATTATTTAAAAGCGGAATTACCCTTGCATTACCTGCATCTCCGGGATAAATAATAACACGCCTATTATTTATTTTTATAATAACAAAAGGTTTTACGTAATAGTTAGAATATTTTTCTTCTAGGAATAACTCTGCTTCCCTGATTGTTAACCCTGCCAATTTAGTCTTCCCCAAAACCGGAAGCTTTGTAAAGCCATCATAATCTATGGTATAAAACCAAGAATTCAAATTACTTCCAACGTAGGTACTACTTGAGCTAGAATTAGAAGTTAAGTCAATCAATTTAAAACCATCATTCGAATAAATCCTAAACTCAATAATATCATTTGCCGATATTTTATACTCCTTCGATGCATACAAAGAATCGCTAAATTGAGTATAGGTAAAATCCTTTGGCGTTTTAAGCATAATACTCGGATTTATAAGAGAGCATCCGGTCAGTAATAATGCAAAATAAAATGCAAAAATATATAAAGCTGTTTTTTTCATATTTGGACTACAAAAGTAAGAAAAAATACCCTTTAAAATATTATTTAGCGGAATAGATTTAGAAAATAAAAACAAAAAACATTGTAGTTATTGTTCATTTTTATATATTTGCAGCTTGAATTCTATTTGGTCGGGTAGTTCAGTTGGTTAGAATACGTGCCTGTCACGCACGGGGTCGCGGGTTCGAGTCCCGTCCCGACCGCAAAAAGCCTCCTTCTGGAGGCTTTTTTGTTTAATAATATCTTAGTATTTTTACACTCTCAATTTTCACTACTTAACTAATTTAACCTATACCTACCTAATCTTAACTTAATCGCATAAAAATGGAAAAGAAAAAGCAAGCCATCAAAACAAGCTATATTTTAAATCTTAATGAAGTTGACCTTTCTCACATTGATATTGTTGGAGGTAAAAACTCTTCCTTAGGCGAAATGCTGCAACATTTAACGAGGCTAGGCATTAATATCCCAGACGGTTTTGTTATAACGGTTTCTGCCTATAAACGATTTATTGAATATAATAACCTAGATAAAATCATTAAAGACATTGTTGCTAAAATTGATTTGAACAATATAGAATCGTTACGAAGATCCGGCTTACAAATTAGACAACTCATAAAAAACGGTAAATTCCCTGTGGATATTGAAAAGCAAATTGTAGAGCGTTACACAAAACTATCTCAACAATACAAGCAAGAAATTACAGATGTTGCCGTTCGTTCTTCGGCAACTGCAGAAGATTTGCCGGAAGCTTCTTTTGCTGGACAACAAGAAACGTATTTGAATGTGCGTGGACCTGAATCGTTAATTAATTCAGTTAGAAATTGCTTTGCCTCACTTTTTACCGATAGAGCTATTAGCTATCGCGAAAATTTAGGATACGATCATTTTCAAATTGGCTTATCGGTAGGTGTTCAAAAAATGGTGAGGTCTGATTTAGCGGAATCGGGAGTTGCATTCTCATTAGATACGGAAAGCGGATTTAAAGATGTTGTTGTAATAAACGCATCTTACGGCTTAGGCGAAATGATTGTACAAGGTGCTATTTCGCCTGATGAATATATTGTTTTTAAACCTACACTCAAAGATGGCTTTACTTCTATCATTGAAAAAAAAATGGGGATAAAAGACAAAAAAATGGTGTATGGAGATAATCCGGATGAGCGTGTAAAAATTATTCCTGTTGAAAAGCATTCGCAAAACCGCTTTTGTATTTCTGATGAGCGAGCGTTGCAACTGGCAAAATGGGTTACACAAATTGAAGAATATTATTCTAAATTAAAAAACAAATGGTGCCCTATGGATGTGGAGTGGGCGGTAGATGGACTTTCGAATGAATTATTTATTGTTCAAGCGCGTCCAGAAACAATTCATTCTAGAAAAGACGGAAAAAAAATTACCGAATACAAAATTGAAGATAGCACTCGCAGCGAAAAGATAGTATTAAAGGGAATAGCAGTTGGAGATAAGATTGCTAGTGGTAAGGTGAAAATAATGTATTCTTTAGATGGCAGAACGGGGCATTTGGATGGAAATGATTTTCAAGCAGGAGACATACTTGTAACGGATATGACCGATCCTGATTGGGAACCCATCATGAAAAAAGCAGCTGCTATTGTTACCAATAAAGGAGGAAGAACTTGTCATGCAGCAATTGTTGCACGTGAGATGGGAGTACCTGCTATTGTTGGTTGTATTAATGCTACTGAAGTTTTAGCGGACGATCAACATATTACTGTTTCGTGCGCAGAAGGAGATACAGGAATAATTTACAATGGTGCGATAGAATATCAAAAACAAGAAACAGCTGTAAGTGATTTCCCAAAAGTAAAAACACCTGTAATGTTAAATGTTGCTTCTCCGGATATGGCATTTCAATTTTCACATATTCCAAATGCTGGTGTAGGCTTAGCTCGAGAGGAGTTCATTATAAACAACTACATTCAAGCTCATCCTCTTGCATTAATGCAACATAGTAAACTTGGAGATAAAGATTTGACAGCTAAAATTCAACACCTAATTACTGGATATGAAGACGAGGAGACTTTTTTCATAAAAAAACTTTCGTACGGAATTGCAAAAATTGCTGCCGCATTTTATCCAAATAAAGTAATTGTGCGTTTTTCTGATTTTAAAAGCAACGAATACAGAAATCTGTTAGGAGGAAAATATTTTGAGCCGCTAGAAGAAAATCCAATGATTGGATGGAGAGGAGCATCGCGTTACTATTCAAAAGATTACAAGGAAGCTTTTGGTATGGAGTGTAAAGCCATACGCAGAGTGCGCGAAAAAATGGGATTAACAAATGTTGTTGTAATGGTTCCATTTTGTAGAACGGTTGAGGAACTTATTAAAGTGCAGGAAGTAATGTCTGAATACGGCCTAGAGAGAGGAAAAGAAAATTTGGAAATTTATTTAATGGCAGAAGTTCCTTCTAATATAATTTTGGCTGAAGAATTTGCAAAACACATTGACGGTTTTTCAATTGGCTCGAACGACCTTACACAGTTAGTTTTGGGAATTGACAGAGATTCATCGTTAATTGCGCATTTGTATAACGAACGTAACCCTGCTGTAAAAACAATGTTAAGTATGCTTATCAGAACAGCGAAAAAAGCTGGTGTTAAAGTAGGTATATGCGGCCAAGGCCCGTCAGACTTCCCTGATTTTGCGAAATTTTTGGTAGAGGAAGGTATAGATAGTATTTCTGTTACACCAGATTCTGTATTAAAAACACTAAAGGTTTTATCAAAAGAAATATTGAAAGCCGAAAGCGTAGTCAACTAATTTCATACTACACAATTACCTTTTTCGAAGGGCTGTTAATAGAAGTATCATCAGCCCTTCGAAATATAAGGAAGCTCTCAATCAAAACTATATATCTATACATAAGCCATCGTACGCTAACTGTATATTTTTAGGTAACGTACGTTGCACATTATTGTGCAAACCTAGTTGGTGACTTATATGAGTAAAATAGGCTATTTCAGGTTTTAACTCAGCAACCAACTCTAAAGCCTCTTGTAAGGTATAATGTGATGGATGTTTTTCGTGTCGGAGCGCGTTTAATACCAATATTTTTGTTCCTTTTATTTTTTCTTTTTCAGAATCGTCAATACTATTTGCATCTGTAATGTATGTAAAATCGTTTATGCGAAACCCTAATACGGGCAATTTCATGTGTTTTACTTTAATTGGAATAAGTTCTATATCCCCAACAAAAAAAGGCTGGGTATCAATATTTACCAAATCTACCTCTGGTATTCCAGGGTATTTCTCGGTAGCAAAAATGTATGAAAACTCCATTTTTATTGCTTCTTGAACTCGCTGTGTTAAATACAACGGAATTTTTTTCTTTTGCAAAAAATTAAAAGCTCTAATATCATCCAACCCTGAAGTATGGTCTTTGTGTTCATGTGTAAAAACAACACCATCAAGGCTTTTGATATTGTAGCGAAGCATTTGTTGCCTAAAATCAGGGCCGGTATCTATGACCAAAGAGGTTGATTGACTTTGAAGATGAATAGATGTTCGTAAACGGTTGTCCTTAGAATTAGAAGACGTGCAGACTTCACAACTACAACCAATAATTGGAACTCCTTGAGATGTTCCTGTCCCTAAAAATGTAACTTTCAATACGTGTGTTTTTATACCTAAATTTACATTATAATTTTATACCTAAACATATAAATGTACTACGCTAGATTAGAAAATATTAACGAATCGGAAAAAAAAATACTTCTAGATAAACTTCGCAAAAAACTATTGCAACAAGGACTATTATATATACCTACAGCCTTGATTTGTTTTATACTGCTTATCCAAATTAATTATCACCACTTACTTGGCACTAATGAAACAATGCGCTCTATAGCCAATGTAATACTTGCCATTGTGGGAGTTTTGTTGGTAAGGCTTTTTATTGGACACACTTTAATGTATATAAAAGAAAGAAGCGCTTGGCAAAAAAAAGTAATCAGAGCTTCCATCTTATCCATAAATAAAAACCAAATTGCAATTGGTTCCGAAAAAATAAAAGTTAGTCCCATTGAGCTTAAATCAATTCGGGTAAATGATATGGTTGAAATTGGAATTTCTACAAAATCAAACATGTTGATTTATATAAAGAAAACACAACATTGAATCGAAGTATAGCAGACACAATCGCTCGTATTCTATTTATTGTATCGGGATATTTAACAATATTTCTGATTCTAGTACTTGGTTATTTTAATCGCTTTGCGTCAGACGATTTCACATTATTATACCTGCTAAATAATTATGGGGTATGGGATGGAATGTTAGCTATGTACCATAACTGGTCAACGTATTGGGCTTTCTATTTAATAATACTTCCATTTGTAAAACTGTTGATTTATGTAAACAATCTTCTCCCCTATTCTATTCTATTAGTAGCAACAACCGTAATTACATTCTATAGGTTATTCATAGTCTTAGAAAGTGAGTTAAATTTTGAATTATCTAAAGCAAAAAAAATTCATTCTGCTATATTTTTGACAGCTAGTTTCTTCTGGATTAGTTTAGATAAAGGACAGTCGTGGTTTTGGATATTTTGCTCAACAGAATATACTTGGAGCGCAATTATAGTTGTTCTTTTATTCACATTTTTAATAGAAGCAAAAAATAGTGCATGGAGGTTAGCAGTGATTGCGCTTCTTTCAATAATAATTGGAGGTTCTGCAGTACCAGTATTTATTTTTTATTGCTTCTTGATGGGATTATTACTGCTTTTCTATAAAAATAAAATATCCATCACTAAAATAGGATTGAGTTTAGTATTATTTTCAATTTCAGTAGCGATAACCATTTTAGGTGAAGGCTCCGGAAAGAGGCAGCAAATGTTACCTTCCCCATCGATTGTTATTGCTGTAAAAATGCTTACTATACACGCTCTTCAAATTACAAAAGCATATTGGCAAATTGGAATAATTGGTTTATTCTGTACGCTTATAGGATGGCAATCTATATCTCCAATCAAAAATAATTTAACTCCTGTGTATTTTAAGAGTAATTACCTGTTCGCTTTTTTACTTATTCTAATATTTCTTGTAACATTTCCTGCGGCTTACTTACTTTCGGATGTGCCCCCGATGCGAATATGGGGATGTATTTACATTTCATTAGCAATTTCCCTCGTTCTATTTTCTATATCAATAAAAAAGCAAAATAAAATTGTTAGATTAACAGCGGCAATATTTTTTGTGTTATTTGTTTGTTATAACATTATTACCCAATTTGTTATTGTAAAAAAATATTCGGCAGCGTATGATAGTAGAATGAATTACATACTAATGGAATCTAAAAACACCAAGACATTACTTTTAGAACCTCTACCACCGGCAGGAATGTTATACTCAGCTGAAATTAATACCGACAGCACCCACTTCACAAATAGGCAATTGAAGATGACTTATCAAATTGATTTAAATTTAAAACGAAAGTAAAATCATTTTATAAAATAAAAATCTAGTATAATAACACAACAAAAAAAACGTGAACAAAAAAATAAAAGTAGTATATATCATCTCTAATATTCAAAATAGAGTTTTTCAATTTGAATGGCAAGCGGAAAAAATAGATAAAACTAAATTTGATATTTTTTTCATTCTATTAAATAGTAAAATATCTCCATTTGAATCTTTTTTAATTGAAAAAAAAATTCCAGTTATTAGAATAAACTATACTTCCAAAAAAAATATTATTTACTCATTTTTCAAATGCTATCTTATTTTAAAAAAAATAAAACCCCATATAATTCACACTCACTTATTTGAAGCATCATTAATAGGTCTAACAGCTGCAAAATTTGCTGGTATAAAAAAAAGGGTTTATACGAGACATCATTCTGACTCTAATATTTCCTACGCTCCCAATGCTGTTAAATACGACAAGTTTATAAACAAAATGAGTACTTCCATTATTGCAATAAGTGAAAATGTAAAAAACATATTAATCACACTTGAACAGGTTAGTCCAGAAAAAATTAAAATTATTGAACATGGCATAGACCTTGAAGAAGTTGATTCAATTTCAGAAACTCGAATTGAGAAATTAAAATTAAAATACAACTCCCAAAACCAGAAACCAGTAATTGGGGTAATTTCTAGATACATCAAACTAAAAGGGTTAGAATATGTTATTGATGCGTTTAGCAGACTACTTTTATCATATCCTAGTGCACGACTACTTCTATTTAACTGTAAGGGCAACTATTCACCTATTATAAAGGAAAAACTAAAAAAATTACCTTCTTCAAATTACTTGGAAGTAGAATTTGAAGAAGATTTATATGCACTTTATAAAATATTTGACATTTATATACATACTCCAATCGATTCTAGATGTGAGGCATTTGGACAAACATACATTGAGGCATTAGTAACTAAAACACCTTCAATATTTACACTATCAGGAATTGCCAATGATTTTATTGAAAACAAACGAAATGCCTTGGTAGTAGATTACAAAAATTCCGAAAACATTTATAATGCAATTAAGGAACTACTTACAAACAATAATCTAGTATGCACATTAGTCCAAAATGGAGAGCAAGATGTAAGAAGAAAATTCAACATTAACGAAAAGATAAAAGAGCTTGAGGCATACTACATTTCACTATAAACAAATTATTTGGAAAACGAATTAATATATTCCTCTTCCAAAGAGAATTCGTAAACCTTTCTATACTCATCAATGTGAACATTTCTCCTTGGGTGAAGTGTATTATATCCGTCATAATTAAGCTGAATCTTTTCTCCTTTAATAAATTTATCGATCCATTCTCCAGCCAAATTTAAATCAGAAGGAGGAAGTTTTCTTTTTAGTTCCTCTAAAAAGCTTAAATCGTTAAATCCAATTTCTTGAATAACAGCGAAAAAATTCTGAGGGAATGAATTTATTGTTGGTTGAATCTCTCTGCCAGAACCCTTAAATAGTTTTCCATCTTTAGGGTAAAAATAATCTTCATTGTGTACTGCAATACCAACTGCTGATGGGGAAGGGATAAGACGTTTGATGATTTTTTTAATTAACTCTTTATTCTTTCTCACAAGATTTAGATTACGCAGCTTATTAATTTTACTTGTGGGCCTAGAATGAGTCCAAAAAGCGTAAGTAACACATATTTCTCTAGGATAAAATACAGTATGTGCTGTATCTTCATCCATAAACTCAATATTAAGAGGCTTGTGTCGTAGATATTTTTGCAACTTCATCTCTACTTGCCCAGTTTGAGGATCAACTACATTAAATCCTTTTTGAAAAATTAAAGAATTATAACCTTCTCCATAAGCATTAATAGTTGAAATCATATAGGGACCATGGGTATGCATTGGAGAATACGAGTGTGTAATCTCTCTACTAGCAATGGGAACAAAAAAACTACAGTTAAATTCGTGCTCAAAATGTCCTGTAAGATTAATTTGAAAAGCATGACTAGCCTCCTTGCGATGAAAGAAGTCTGGTTCTAACATTGCCATTTTCAAAACTTCAAAAATAGTCTCACTACCTTCTTTTGCAAGCCGATAAAGATATGGATGAGCTATTGTATGAGCCTCATATCTATTTTTACGCTCTTCTGTACAAATTTTAAAAAATGTATCAATATAAAATTGAATACCCTTTCTTTCCATATTTAAAACAAAGATCTAAAAGTTAAACTAATTCTAATTCTTTAGCAGTTTCACTACTACAAAGAAGATAATTAAGGAAACCGCGTTGAATTATCTTATCTACTTTTTTAATCGAATCGCCCTCTTCTAAACTAAAAAACAAATAGCCAAGCGGTTTAACAAAATCTTCAACTCTTTTACCAACTTCATCATTCAATATCTCAATTAATAAAGTTGGTTTATGCAAAGCAAAATACTTTCTATACCCCTCCAATACTTCTGGTTCATGTGTTTCAACATCAATCTTCATCAAGTCAATCTTTGGTATGGCATATTTTTCAATAATACTATCAAGGGTAGTTGTATTTATCTCCGTGGTAAATACTTTCGTCTCCGCCAAGTTTCTGTTTTTATTAACTGTAACAGAATAAGTATGTGCTTCAAATGTGTCGTAAATGGTTGCTACCCCTACATTATTAGATGCAGCGGCTTCAATACATACTATATCAAAATTATTTATATGAGCATTTGCCTTTAGCTTTTCAAAAACTCTTTTAACTGGTTCAATTGCAAATACTCTAGCATTGGGATTGATACATTTAGTAACCATAGAATACGTACCTGTATTGGCTCCAATATCAAAAACAACATTAGATTTTCTAGCTAATTTTATCCATAGATTCATGGACATTCCCTCATAACCACTATGAATTCCTTCCCAAAACAAATCATTCTCTACCTGAAAACCATAATGCATCATTTTAAACTTATGACTATTATCTACACTAATTAATATTTCATCATTAAAATGGAGGTGTTTATAAATAGAGTGTGGTGGTGTCCAAAAAAATTTAATAAACAAAAAAAATTGTTTTTTAAATGGAATTAAACGGTAGATTTCTTTTAATATTTTTTTCATTTTTCACTTTTCACTTATAAAAGCGCACAATTTAGTTATTTATTAACGAAAAACAACCATGGCATCGGAAAGAGTCTATTACTATACCAAGCAGAAATAAAAAATATACAAATAAAACTGACAAGAGTGGCATATGCTGCCCCAATTGCACCAAAATGAAGTATAAAAAAATAATTTAAAACGCAATTCAATAAAATATTAAATATGGATATCCAACCTAAAAATTTTGTTTTACCATAATAAAAAAGAACAGAAGAAAACATTAAGTAAGCTCCCCAAAATACATAAGCTAACCCTGTCCAAAAAACGTACTCCAATCCCTGTTCAAACTTTTTATCAATAAAAACATCAAAAAAGAAAGGAGCAATTAGTATTTGCAAAAAAAAGAAAAGGAGCATAAACCCAAGGAAAGTATAAGACATTTTTGTAATCTCAAGCTTCTTGAAATTATCAATAGCTACCAGACGTTCCATTACGAATGGGCTATAATAATTACCAAAAGCTATAATTGGCAACAATATTGTAGCTCCTATTTGATATCCAATACTGTAAACACCCGCCTCATCAATCGAAACCATTTTTGTTATAAATAGTCTATCACTTTGATTAACTACAAACTTTCCTAATTGATGAAATATAAGAGGGTAACCAAAATTTAATATTTTATATAGCACATTTTTATCAAAGCTAAATGAGATTAATTTAACCTTTATTCCAAAGAGCCAAATACTAAATAAAAACTGCATAATAAGCGAACAAATCCATGCTAATATTCGTCCCTCCCAACTTCGAAAAACATATACTACAAAATAGTACGTCAAACCTAATTCTACAATTGTTATAAATACAGAATAAACGAAATAGGAAATGGTAAATTTCGAATTAATAAAAAAATTCTTAGGTTCATCGCTAAGAATTGATAAGAAAGAGGTTAGAGGAAGCAGTAAAATAAAAACAAAAGAAAAAATCGAATAGTCTTGAAAAAATGGAAACACAAATGCAATAACTATTGTAATTGCAACAAGAGAAAAAAGTACAAACCAAAAATAGGTCGAAAACAATTTATTTAAGTCGGATTTAGAGTTTTCTTTTTTAAAAAACTGAATCCAAAAATAGCCTCCAGAACTTAAGTTTAAGAAAGGAGATAGTACAAGTACATATGCATTAAACAAGGCAGTAATCCCATAGTCTTTTTGAGACAAATGTTTGGTTAATATTGGGAGTATTAAAAGACCTAAAATAGCAGATATTACAGAACTAAGCGAATAAATAGAAAATGACTTAAATAATTTTTTGAACATTACCTAAAAATCATTGATTAATACAATTTATAATGCGCTGTGTTGCTTTTCCATCAAAAGGAAAATTGTTCTGCTCTATGAAGTTTGCATATTCATTTTCATTTTTTTCTGCTAAATTATTTCTTATCCAAAATTCAAATTTTGTATCTAAATCATTTATATCTAATGAAGAATGACATATTGAATGTTGCGAAAAATCAAAGCCGATAATTTCAGGCTGGGGATTCCATCCAACCAACACAACATTCTTTCTGGCAGATAAAAAGCCTGTCATAATAGAAGATGAATATCCTATAATTAATGCCGATTTATGGTAATATTCTAAACAATCTTCAAATTGCAATAGTGTTATATTATCCTTGCTAAGCCCGTAACTCTCCCACCTTCTTTTGTCTGACCTAGGATGAAGCTTTATAAATAAACTCAAATTATTCTTAATGGCAAATGCATTTAAGCTAAAAGCCATTTTTTTATGAAACTCAGGAGTCCAATTTCTCCATCCAACCTCCAAATAAGGATGATCAACGAAAGTAATACAGACTTTTGATTGAGTTAAGGCTTTTTTGTCGTTCATCATTACAAAATAAGAGTCAAAATTAGGAACCCCCGTGTAAATTACATTTTCTTGAGTGCAGTGGTATTGATATTGGGCTTCGAGATAACTATTTCTACAAAAAATTATAAATGTTTGAGGGATGCGTTCCTCAAAATAAATGCGATGGAGTGCATGAAAACTTTGAGACCAAAAAATATGAAACGGTAAAACACAAAACTTAAACCGATTTCCCTTCTTTATAGAAAACAATGTACTGTAATAAAAAAACAAATTGATAATTATTCCAATTGGCTTAGAGAATATTTTTTTTACTTTCTCAAAAAAATTCCTTTTTCTCAATTCGCTATTTATACTAATAGCAAACTGAATATTACTTGCAGCACCATGATTTAGATAGAAAGTTTTAATACCCCTTTTTTTTGCAGCTATACAAAGAGCAATCTGCTTAATGTCGTAAATCTCAAAAAAAACTATAACATCGGGGTTAACACTATCAATAAACTCAAATGGTGTTTTATAATCCTTCCAAAAATAATTTTCCTTAATAAAATCCGCACAAACATTCAATTGATTATTAGTTTCGTGCCATAAAATATAATAGTCGTTATAGGTATCTTTCGACAAAAAATCATAATTATCTTTTCTGTCAGGACCTGTAACTAATAGTATTTTTTTGGGAGACATTTAAAAATGTTTGTCAAATATATAAAAGATGAGCTTTGTAAATCGAAAAAAAACATGACACAAATCAACAATAAAACATTACAAATCGATTAACTCTTGTCACGAAAAAAATACTACTCATTCTAACTCTCTCCAAATCCTCTGCCAACTAATATATATTTATTTTCTTTATAATTTTTTCTTTTTAAAGGTGTATTTCTAATGTTAAAACTACTTTTTAAAAGAGGTAATCTTGATTTTTCGATTAAGGACTTATCAACAGTATAATTAATTGCGTTTTGCAGTTGCCATTGCCAATTCTCATCTCTATTCCATTTTTCTTTATTTCGATGGGCATCAATTATATAATTAAAGGCATTTTCTGTCATTCCTATCCAATCTAAAAAAAGTGACAAATTTTTAGGATAAATATGAGAATACTTTTGCACCAACCGTTCTCCTTCTTCTCTTGTAATTTTTCTTAGTCGAATTTCCCTACAAGCATGGTCAGTAACTTTAGAGTATCCATGTTTCAAAAATTTAATATAGTCGTGTACGTCAGAATAATTAAAACAATCAACATCATTATAGGGGTCAAATGTTCTAGTTTGTGGATAGGATTCGTAATCATACATCTCAATCATTTTCCTATGCTGATCCATTGAATCCCAACGAATATAATTATTAAGATATATGCCGCGAACACCTACTTGTTCTAGTTCTATATCTTCAGGATACTTAAATTGTGTAATATCATCTATACTAATTCCATCAAACTCATCCACAAAATCTTCTGCTTCATACCCCATTAAATCATGCTCCTTTCTATATTTTCGAGTCATCTCCACTTCGTCCAAATGAGAAAACATTCCTACTTGATCAAGACCTTGATGAGCACCCCATACAATTAATGGTATTTTGAACTTAACAGCAACCTGCACGGGATAAACAGTTTGTCCTGCAATACAATGCCAATAAATACTTCCAAGTTTTCTCAGAGAGGCTCTTGTTATTCTTTTTACTGTTTCTGGATTAACAGTAAGAGTCATTATATCGCAGTTAAACTTTATTCTTAGATTCGCAAGATTTCTGATACCCAAATCTGTATTATACTGCTTGTTGTATGTAACAAGCAAAGGGTTCATTTTATATATATTCTTTATTGTATGTACAATAAAATATGAATCCCTAGCACCACTTACAGGAATTATACAATCATAATTATTTCCTGACTTATTTCTATATTCGTTTAGTATAGATTCAAGTTTCTCTGACCTAAGATTCCAATCTAAAGTATCTTTCTCTTCATGCACCCTACATCCACTGCAAACCCCATCATCATCAAAGGTTATATTCAATGGATGATTATCTGTATATAAGCACCTACTACAAATCATTATATTAACTCTTTTTCAATTTTAGTAAATAACAATTTCTCAAGAGCATCATCATTTTTTTTTTGAAGTCTAAGGTCTAAATCAAAAGAAGATGAATGATATGTAGCCTGCGTTTCAATTCTGATAGGTAATCTATTTGATACAAATGCCTTAGAGGTAATAACACTATGTTCTGAAAAATGAAAAAAATTAGCCGCTGCTGCTGCAGAAACATTCGTTTTTTGAAACACTTCAACAAAATCGATTGCATTCTTTGCTCCTCCACTACATATAACAGGAACTCTTACAGCATTGCAAACAGAATTAATGAGATTCAAATCAAATCCTGTGTAGCAACCATCTCTGTCAACAGAATTAATTAAAATTTCACCTGCACCTGCCCTCTCCATATCAACTGCAAAATCAGCAGGTAATCTATCAATTATTTTTTTCGAAGTATAATCATAAACTTTATATTGGTTGTTAATGTACGTAGCATCGATTGACGCCACGACACATTGATTCCCAAATACGGTAGCTGCTTCAGAAATTAATTCTGAATTATTTATTGCACTATTATTCAACGAAACCTTATCTGCTCCACAGTGCATTAATTCTTTAATATGGTTAATATCTTTTATTCCACCACCAACTGTTAACGGAACCTGACACTTACGAGAAATTTTTTTAATTAACGAATAATTAGGTAATCGTTTGTATTTTGTAGCATCAATATCTAAAAAAATTATTTCATCTACCCCCCATTGATTCAAAAACTCAACTGCAATATCTGGCTTACCTACGGGCAGAAATTTTGAAAAACCTATACTTTGAACAACAATATTGTTCTTTACAACTAATGTAGCTACAATACGTTTCTTTAGCATATTTATATAGAATTGAAAAAAGAACGAAACATCCTTAGTCCATTTAATTGACTTTTTTCCGGATGAAATTGAACCCCAAAAATATTTTCTAATTGAACCGCTGCAGTTAATTTAATTCCATAGTCGCATTCTGCGGCAATATTAGACAACTCTGTTTCAAAATGATAACTATGGTCAAAATAGAAATGCGCCATATTAATACAATTATCAAAAAGAGGGGCAGATTTCTTAATAAGAATATCATTCCATCCAACATGAGGAACAGAAAAAGGGCTAGAAACTTCAAGTTTTTTAACACTTCCTTTAATCCAATCCAATCCTTTATGTATCCCATTCTCTTCAGAATACGAAGCCAACATTTGCATACCTACACAAATTCCTAAAATTTTCTTCTTTTTCACTAAAACATTTTCCCCCAAAATTAAATGTAAATTCCTTTTATTTAAATTTCTCATTGCCTCATCAAAAGCTCCAACCCCTGGCAAAATCAAAGTGTCAGCTCCATTAATATCAATCTCCTTATCTGATATTTTTAATTTACTATAACCAAGAAAAGAAATAGCGTTTGCAACGGAATGCACATTTCCAACACCATAATCAATAATTACTATTTTTTGTTTCTTACTCACGAATTAAACCCAACTTTAAATTTAGGTTTCCACCTGAGATTATTATCCTTTTCAAACAAACTTTTGTTTACATAAGAATCTATTTGACCCCAAAAATCATCGACTGTAATTCCGATATAATCCGAAAAACTCTTTATATAACTACCTGAACATTTTCCATCGTATTTCTCTACCAACTGTATAGCTTCATCTCTAGTTAAACGACCATTTCGAATATCTTCATTTACATAGTCTGTTACGCGACCAAATCCATATTTAAGATACTTTATCATTTGGTTCAATCCTACCCAATCCTCATCTAAACCTGTAACACCCAAATAATCTCCAATATCAACAGGGTTTTCATTTCTAATTTCTAAACCTCTTAGTGCAGAAAAATTACCATTATCTCTTAGTGACCAATCTTTCCAAAAATAGCCTAAAAATGTAATTCTTAAATTGGCATCCTCCATATCTTTTTCTGAAGGATAACAATATTGAAGAATTTCATTTTTTTTTATCTCATTATCTTTCAATATCCAAGTATAATCCCCGCCACCTAAAGTATTCATTTTACGTAAATTATTTCCATCACTTCCATTTTTGCCCATAACATTTAAATCTCCTAATTGTAATGCGGCATTTTCACCCCACCAAATTAATGGAATTTGATACGCAATAGCTAATCTTGGAACACTACTAAACAAAGCTAATTCGGTAGATTTACCCCAATTTCCAAATTCTAGAAACCCTCTTCTCATAAGAGTTCGCCAAGTTTGGGGTGCAGGATTTATTACAATACAATCAAATCCATGTTTAATCATATTTGACACATTATCAACTCCTCTTTGTGTAATTTGTTCTGGAGGATAACTCAAACAAACTAACAAAGGATTCATTTTCAATACATCTTTTACAAAAAATGCCTGACGAGTACTATCTTTACCACCACTTACACCAATAATACAGTCATATCCGGAACTATTATTCGCTTTACCAAAGGATACAATAGTATCTAATTCTGCTCTACGCTCATCCCAGTCAACAAGACTTAAACTTTTATGATAGGTACATGCCGGACATACTCCCTCTTTATTAAAAGCTATACCAGGTCTGCTATCCGTTTGAAGACATTCTTTACAGTACTTCACAATTGAATTAATTAGTCAATTACAGCAAAAGAAATTTTTGTATCAAATGGGAAACGTTCTATCCTTAATTTTTTAATATCGATAGAATCCAAAACCGCTAGAGTCTCACCTGGTAAACCTCTATCATTTAATTCATCGAAAACAATTACAGCGCCTTTTGGCATTCTAGGCAAAAAGGCATCTAAAGCAGCTTTGGTAGGCTCGTAAAGATTTACATCCAGATAAAGCAAACTAACAATTGTTTCCGGATTTTTTTGAATAAACTCAGGAGCTGTTTTTTTAACATCGCCTTTTACCAAAACAACCTTCTCAATAGAATTTAGAAATCTATTTTTATCAAATACTTTTATCGCTTTTGAAATATCTTCAAACGAATCCAATCCCATTTTCCCATCCTCATACTGCTTCAATGCAATACCTGTTTTATCATGTTCTCCAATTGAAGGCTTATCACCAAACATATCAAAACCAAAAATCTTCCGTTGATGATTTAAATGTTCAAATATTGCACTAAACTGAGCCCAAGACATTAAACTAGCACCATCTAAAACGCCAATCTCAACTATAGAACCTTGAATATTTAATATTTTTTTGAATATTTCGTATCTAACCAAAAATCTAGTGAGAGACTGACGAGGAACATATTTAGGAAAATTTTGTAGTTTCCAGGCGTTTGTTCCAATACTATTGGTATAGTACTCTTCTATTTCATTTCTATATTGTTCAGGTAAATATGAAGCATAATCATAGACCTGTTGCAATTCGTTTAAATCCTTTGTCATTTTATTTACTTGTTAATTTTTTTAGTAACACTTTCAAAAATAGCTTTAAAATTAAGCATTTCTGCAATTTCAGCATCATCAAAACGAATATCAAATTCATCTTCTAATGACGTAATCAAATTCATATGGTTAATTGAATCCCACTTTTCAATAGTTTCAGAAGATGTTTCTTGAGCTATAGAAGATGACTCTACATCAAAAACTGTAGCCATTATTAATTTTATTTTATCTATCATATTTTGAGCTAATGTAATCTAATTGATGTAATTTATAATTGGCAATATTGAGTTCATAAAACTTTTCAATCTCATTTTGTTTCATTACTAAAAAACCATTATTCTCATAAAAAACTTGAACCTGATTATTTTTTATTGTTTTATAATAAGATGCCACAATTTTTTTAATTCCAATAAGTCTAAGCTCTTCGATTACCAAATCTAAAAATTTAAGTTCTAAGTTCCTCCCTAAAACCCTACAACTCATTAAAAAAGTATCAATTAGAGCTGAATCGTCTTTAATTTCAACAATAATTACCCCTGTTAATCCAAAATCTCCAAATTTATCTCTTACTTCAATTGTAAATACTTTATGTGATTTGCTTTCAATAAAGCTAGTAATTTCTGTTTCAGTATATCTTTTGGTTGTAAAGTTAAACTGATTTGTCTTTTGAGTAAGCTGTGCAATACGTGCAATTTGAGCTTTATTATCAATATAAACCACAATACTCAAGTCGAGCGACTTTAAATACTCACCTATATTGACAAAAGATGCTTTTTCTGTTTCTCTCTTTTGCTCATCTTTGTACATTTTAATACGATTAGAGTCTTCATTGGAATTAGATAACGTAAAAAAACATTCTTGCCTTTTACGAAATTCTTGTGGATACAAATAAAGCTGTTTTGGAACTTGCATCGTAACAACTTGAGGTAGGGTTTCTCTTACTAGGTTTATTTCAAAATCAGAATCATCTACAAATAATAGGCTATCAATCCCAATATTCAAATCTTTTGCAATTTCCTTTAGATTTGACACTTTATCATTCCAGTTAACCTTCTTAATTACAATATCTTCATCCTTAATAGTAATTGCTTTATTATTGCTAAATACCTCGTTAACATCTGAGGCATTATTCTTACTATTTAATCCAATAACAATTCCCTTACGTGCTAAGTCTTTAGCCAAATGTTGCACCTCTTCAAAGACTACACCTTTTGCTGTTTTAGAAGACATTTGAATTCCATCTAACCCATCCTCTCCAACTATCCCATTCCAAAGTGTATTATCGCAATCAAATATCAATGCTTTTTTTGACTTACCTGTTGCAGATAAAACTATTGGCTTAATAAACGAAGCGTATTCCCTAAAAAAGTCTACCGAATAAAGGGCTTTAGAAGAATAATAATTTCTAAAATCAAAAGATTTTTCTATTGAACATTTAGCTATTAATTTATCAATGTCAATTATTATAACATTATGAGATTGTTTTGACTCAATGTAATTATTAAGTTGATCGCAAATAAAATCAAAATTATTTTTTTTTATATAGGGATGGTTGAATGCTAGTGTACTGAACTTATTAAAAAGAACCAAAGGAAGTTTTTCTAAGTTTTTTAGCGCAAAGTCTATTTCCGACTTAAATCTTTCAACAAGCTCTTCCGTCTCTTTTAATGACAATAAAGGGGCTTTATATTGAAAACCATCGATAAGATTGGCAATTTCCCAAAACAAAACCACCATACTTTTTTCTGAAGATTTTACACTATCTTGAATTATAGCATCGTAATCCCCAATAGCTACTTCAGCATTAACGAAATTAACTCTTAACTCATACTCCAATATTGGTTGCAATTGATTTACAACAACATTAGATATCACGGAAATAGGATAAACTGGAGTTTTTTCAAGAGAAAATCTAAATTCCTTATTTAAACGCAGAATCTCAGAGAATTTCATTCTATTCCTTATCTTAACTTAAAAACAAATTCACTTTTTAGAATGCCATATCTGTAAGCATCATGGTACTCTCCATTTTTAAAAATTTCTTGCCTAGAAACTCCTTCTTCCTTGCAACCAAGAGACCTACACATTAAACTTACCAGTTCCTTTGAAATACCCCCACCATATATTCTATTCATATTCAATGTATTAAATGCGTGGTTAAATATCAGATTGGTAGTTTCTAAAAAAATATTAATATTTTGACCAGACTTCTCACCAACTACAATAGCATATTCACACTTTCTATTTATAAAATCAATATTATTTAAACTTACTACGCCTAACAAATTAGAACTATCTGTCCTACAAATACCTAGTTGAAGTTTATCCCTCGAGTTTAGTATATTTTTCTCCCAAAAATCTAGTTGAGATTCTAAGGAATTAGGAAAATAATGTTTCTGAAGTGTTTTACTTAATTCCTCGTCATTAAACCACCCATACCAGTTGCTATTTTCAACGTCACTCTTAGTTAGCGCTTTTAAAACAACACTTTTTCCCTTAATAAAAATATCGCGTGGATCGATTACTTCTTGCATGCTTTTACTTTTAAATCTTTTGATAAATAATCATATAACTCATCTTGACTATTAATGGCTATTCCCAAGTTTAAATCTTTAAATGGATCAATTGCTGTTAGTTTATTTAAATACCTTACAACTTTTACTCCCATTATGTTTGCCTCTACTAAGATATTAGAGAATATACCAATTACCAAATCAGAATAGTATAACAAACTGTTGGTGTTTGCATTTGGGGTAAAAAGGATATTAACATCATCAATTAATGCAGCTTCAGCTTTTAACAATTCAACATTTTGGTTTGGATGTGTTTTAATAATAAAAGTATATTCATCACAATTAAAACGTCTAAATACATTTGCCAATTCTTTAAACACACTTATCTCATCCAATCCATAAACAGCAGCTCCTCCAACATTTGTTAAGGGGTCTGGAGCAAATACAATTATCTTACCTTCTGTAGGTATTTCATTTTCTTTAAAAAAGTTGTACTTGGAAGCGGAGGGTTTCCATTTTCTTAAAAATTGATGGTGGAAATTTCCACTTACTAATACTTCTGAATTAAATACACTTTGTTTAGCTATGGAATAGAGCTTTTCATCACCAACCAAAATAAATCGTGGGAAAATAAATTCATTGGATCTAATTTCAAATCTATCCAAAAAGCGTGTGTAATGATCAACAAAAGTATATGTAGGTATATTTAGTTTATTTGCGGCTTCAATAAACGACAACTCAATTTTTGATGTATACGAAGTTCCTGTAAATATGAAGTCGGGTCTATTTTTTTTAATGTAATCAATAGGTAACTCTCCTTTGTATTTTTGGACAGGTACTAAATAGTCTGAAAAAAAAACATACTCCCTATCAGAAATTACAATACAAGAATTATTTAAATTAAATAGTGTTATATAGGCTAGTATAGGCTTAGCTCCACCAGGATCACTAAAAACAAATAACCCTTTTCCTGACAAATTATACATTTACAACTAACTCACTGATATTATCATTTACTTTATAAAAAGCAGAAATTACATCATCTATATCTTGCTTTGTCATACCGGGTCTCATATACTCATGTGTAAATAATTCTTCAAAATGTAACTTCTCTGCATTTGGACAAATTCCTTTACTATAATTTACCTGCCCCTTATATTTTTCACAGTTGAATGAACAATGTGTGGCTCTTTGCTGATACAAGGGTTGCAAATAAAGAGGTTTTACATAACCGGATCCAATTAGAGGTGTATCCTCTCTTAATTCTGCAGAAGGAATTTCAGCTTTAATTGCATTAATAAAAATATTTCTATCAACTCCTATTTTATCCTTTTTAAACTTAAAAGCTTGCAAATAATAAACAGCTAACGCATTATCATCAATTAACGGGGCCTCTATGCCATCGATAGCACCTAATTTACTAGCAAAATAAGCTGCATTTTTCAGTCGCTCATCGATTAATTTAGGAAGTTTTTTTAATTGTTCAATCCCAACAGCAGCCTCCATTTCTGTCATTCTATAGTTAAATCCATAGGTATTAAACGCGTCTTTAACACCTTTAGGCTCCACAATATTTTCTCCATGATTCCGAATTAAATAACATCGCTCAGCCAAATTATCACTATTAGTTATAATAACTCCTCCTTCACCTGTATGTATATGTTTATGATAGTTCAAACTAAATACGCCAATATGACCAATTGTGCCAACATATTTATTCTTATACTTAGCCATGGGCGCTTGCGCACAATCTTCTATAATAAAAAGATTATATTTTTGGGCAATTGCCATTATTTCATCCATTTTAGCAGGGTTGCCAAAAATATGTACTACTATTATTGCCTTGGTTCTTGGAGTAATATTTTTTTCAATACTTTCTGGACTTAGCCCAAAATTATCGTAATCGACATCTGCAAAAACCGGAACAGCGCCATATATAATTGGAGCCAATGCGCTTGCACTCATAGTATAAGGAGAAACAATTACTTCATCTCCAGGTTTAATTCCACAGGCTCCAATTGCAGTAAATAATCCTGAAGTATTTGAATTAAGGGAAATAGCGTACTTGGATTGAAATACAGCACTCCAGTTTTTTTCAAATTGTTGGACTGTAGGTCCTCCATAAAAATCTTTGTGCCATGCTCCTAAAAACTGCGATAAGTTGCCACTATTTAAAACGCTCATTACAGCCTTCTTCTCTTCCTCTCCTATTGTATTATAGGCAGGAAATAATTTTTTCCTAATCGGAACACCTCCGTTAATAGCCAGTTTTGCCATACTTTATTATAAATTGATTACTCTTAGTACTTCTTTATTCATATTTATAGATTCTATAAAATTGTCTCTTTCTATTTCTCCATCCAAAATTCTAAAAACATTATCTACAACAGGAATCATATAATCTTTGATACAATTTTCCATTTGAATCAAAGGTAACAAATAAGAATCTGTTTTTCTTCGCTCAAAAACCTCGATTGTGTTTCCAGAATTTCTAATGGAAACATAACCTGCAGTATAAATTAGTTCGATTTCAAAAAGCGGATATTCAACATTAATTAATCCTTGACAATAAATAGGAATTTCATTCCAAAATCCTTTTAATGAAACTGTTGGGTCTTTCTCAAAAGCATCAAAAACGGGGCTTGATTCTACTTGCACATCTAAATTGGTGTCTTTATTAAGCAGGAATGACAAAGTGTCTAATGCGTGGCTACAATTATTTGCAAAACCACGAGTATACCTAATTACAATTTCATTTGGTAATGTATTTGGAAAGCACTTATCTATAGTTGATTTTAGAATAGAGTACTTTTCCTGAAATCTTCTTATATAATTTACGATAATTTTTGTAGATGATAACTTGTATAAGTTTTCAAGATCTAGTAGTTCTGAACTTTTATAAGTTATAGGTTTTTCGCAGAGCACTACCTTCACTCTTTCAGTAATTGCCTTTTTTAAAATATCGAAATGAGTTACGGTAGGCGATGCAATGCTAATACAATCGTATTTATAAAATTTTTCATTAAAAATATCTTGAACTACAGTTGCGTTATATTTGGCAGCTACTCTATTTGCAGCTTCAATGTTAGTATCGTAAATAAATAGTTTAAAATTTTCAGATAAATGATACGCCTTTGCATGAGTTAATACACTATCCTTATCAATATCATATAAAGCTCCAATATTTCCACATCCAATTAATAAAGCTTTATACATTTACTGTTTTTTATTCCGTTCTTGCAAAAACGTGTATTTAATTTCCGCCAATTTCCAATCTTCCTCATTATCAATATCTTGAACTTCTGATTCAGGCATTTCTAAACCAATTGTTTTCGATGTAAATAATTTTTTATCTCGAAAAAAATCATGAGTTCTGAAAAAATAAAACTGTCCTGCATCATGAAAAGAATTAGGTAAATCTTGGGATCGAGAATTTAAATATTCAGGCCAATTAAAAGCAACAAATCCGTTTTCTTGCTTAAGAGATCGCAAAATTGGAAACCCAAACTTTACTATAGGAATAACGGACAACGCATTTTCTGAAACTAACCGATCGAAAGCATGCTTCAATTTTTGTGCTGAAACGAATGGAGCTGTGGGATAAATACAACAAGCATAATCAAACTCAATTCCTTTTGATTTATATTCAGACAATACTTCCAATAAAACATCTGCAGTAGTAGAAAAGTCATCTGAATTTTCAGCAGATCGAAAAAAAGGCACATTTGCGCCATTTTTTTGTGCAAACTCAGCTATCTCCTGGTCTTCTGTAGATACCATCACCTCATCAAAGCACTCAGAATTAATAGCAGCTTCAATTGAATATTGAATTATTGGCTTCCCTAAGAAAGGCTTAATATTCTTTCTTGGTATTCTTTTGCTACCTCCCCTTGCCGTAATTATAGCTATTGTGCGCATTTACTGAATATATTTAATTGAAAAAGGAGTGCCCTTTTCTAATTTCTTTTTTACTTTTTTACCTATTAGTGATTCAAAATATCTTGGATGCTCTCCATTACCAGGGCGAATAACTCTAATATTTTCTTCCGTAAGCAATTCTCCTTCATTAATATCCTTAACTACATATATTGAACGCTTAAAAAGTAAGCTTTTCTGCTCAACTTGCTGAACCTCTAACTGAACCTTACCAATAGCAAGCCAAGCCTTCTCTGACTCATCTACCAATACTTTCATTTCTTCTGGTTCCATACTAAATGCACTATCAACCCCTCCATCTGATCTTCTTAAAGTAAAGTGTTTTTCAATTACGCAAGCGCCCATACCAATAGCAGCAATAGATACACCTACTCCCATAGTATGATCGCTTAACCCAATCAAACAATTGGGAAATTTCTCCTTTAGATATGGAATAGTTGCCAAATTAGTATTTTCTGAAGTTGAGGGATATGTACTCGTACATTTTAATAAAATCAATTTTTCGCACCCATTCTCCATCAAAACTTCTACAGATTCTGAAATATCTTGAATAGAAGATATTCCTGTACTCATAATTATAGGCTTACCAGTTCTAGCTATTTTTTTTAATAAAGGATGATGATTGTTTTCAAAAGATGCTACTTTATAAAGTGGTACATTTAAAGACTCCAAAAAATCTACGGCAGTTTCATCAAAAGGACTGCTAAAAGCTACTAAACCTAATTTATTGGCATACTCAAATAAAGGCTTATGCCATTCCCAAGGTGTATAAAGATCGTAAAGGTTTCTTCCGGCCCACAAAGATTTTTCATCTGTTATATCAAAAAAACCACCTTTATGGTTTATTGTCAAAGTATCTGCTGTATACGTTTGTAGTTTTATTGCATTGACTCCGGACTCTGCAGCAGCCTTAATAATTTCCATTGCACGGTCCAATGATTGGTTGTGATTACCACTCATTTCAGCAATTATAAAAGGCCTGCTAGTAGAACTTATATTAAGCTGTGACGCCTTCTCCATCTTTTCCAAGTATTTGATTTAATTCAAATTTACCTAAAAACTCTATATCAACTAACTTTAAACATCCGTTTGGTGTTTTAACATGAGCAAATCCATCCAAATCAATAAGAACAACTGTTCCATTTACAACATTGTAATCAAAACCGATGTCAGAGAATTCAACTTTATGAATTATAACTTTCTGCCCATTGTTAAAAGTAAATGCTCCCGGGTAAGGTTTTGCCTGAGCACGAACCCAGTTAAAAATACGTTCTTTTTGCCAATCCCAACTTATTTCTCCGTCAAATTCAGTTCTTTTACCATAATAAGTGGCCTTTTGCTCGTCTTGTTTGCAAGAATTAATGACAATATCCTTTTCCACTTGACCTAGGATTTCTAGTACAAAAGAAGGATAAATAGAATTAAATTTTACTAGAATATCTGCTCCTGTATCATTTCTATCAATCGAAATTTTTCTTTGAGAAATAATGTCGCCTGTATCACATTTCGAATCAATAAGATGTGCAGTAACTCCAGTTTCAGTCTCGTTGTTTATAATAGCCCAAACATGGGGCGTACGCCCCCTATATTTAGGCAATAAAGATCCATGAAAATTAATTGCTACTTTTTTAGATGGCAAATTAATTAAATCATCTTCTATCAAAAAAAGATAATTTATTGATAGCAAAATATCGCATTTTTTGTCTTTAATTACAGTTAATGCTCTACCATTTCTAGGATTACCTGCAAAACAAAAAATATTATTATCTCTACATATCTCAATAATACCTAATGAATTTTTATCTGTTAGAACAAAACTAATCGACTTCTTATTTACCAAGAGGCTCTTTAATACTATTAAGCCTAATGAACCACTAACCAGCAAGCCTAAAGTCATTTTTACTTTTTAAATAATGAATAAATAAGAACATCCTGTAAACTGTGATTAATAAGAATATGTTTATGTAATCTTGCCTCTTGAACAAACCCGTTTAGTTCCAAAACAGACTTATAGTCTTTTCTTTGGTCGATAACATAGAATGTTGTGTGAAGCTTATTAAATTTTAATTCTCCAAAAGCTATTTTTGATAGTAGTTTGAGGTAATTATCGAAATCCTCAAAAAATAAATTCGAAATGCTATTTCTTTTAGTTTCTAATAGAAATGAAACTTCAGCATTTTCGCTTTCCCAATCAATATGCACCAAACCTCCATATCCAATAAGAATATCTCTGAAAAAATAACTAAATAGCAATTGACCTGGCTTAAATACATCAAACAATCCCGAAACTACATTCTTAAAATAAGTATCTTGTTGATTCCTGGTCAACAAATGTTTTTGTCGTAGAATATCAATTTGATCATTTCGCCAATTCATTATCAAATATTTGTCCTCGTCTCGAATAGGAGTAAGCTTATATTCTCCTATATGCCAAGAATTTTGACCTAAACATTTATACTTACGCATCTTTATATGGAAGACTTAAATTCTCAATAAAAAAACTAATTCTGGCTAAAAAAATCGTTTACACAATTGATGACATATTTCTGCTCCAAATCTGTTAAAGTTGGATAAATAGGTAAGCTAATACAGTGTTGATAATAATTTTCAGCTTTTAAGAAGTCGCCATTTTTCCAGCCCAGTTGCTTATAATAAGGCATCGTATGAACTGGGATATAATGAATCTGAGCAAAAATATTCTTCTCTCTTAAATAATTATACAACCCTAACCTATTTTGAACTTGTATCACAAACAAATGATAGGCGTGCCCTTCAACTTCAGTCTGAAGCTGAATATTAGGATTATTCTTAAAAGCATTTCTATATACATCAGCGATTTTCTTTCTTTGGATTAGACCATCTTCTGCTCTTTTCAATTGAGAAATGCCTAAGGCGCAAAGAATATCTGGCATACGATAATTATAACCCAATTGCTGCATTTCATAATACCAAGAACCATGATTTTCAGTTAATAAGCCAACATCCTTTGTAATTCCATGAGTTCTTAAAATTAAAAGCTTCTCATACAAATCTTTATTATTTGTTGTAATCATCCCTCCTTCTCCAGTAGCAATGTGCTTTACGGGATGAAATGAGAAAATAGCAAAATCAGCATAAACGCCATTGCCACAATTTTGTTTAATGCCTTTTGAATCTCTAATAAATCCTCCAGGAGCATGGCAGGCATCTTCAATAATCCAACAACCATAATATTCAGCTAATTTTCTTAATTGTTCTAAATCTACCGGGGCACCAGAAAAATCAACAGGAATAATACCTTTAATAGATCCTTTAGGATGCTTTTTAAAAAGCTTTTCAACCTCATTTATATCAATCAAAAATGTATTAGGGTCAATATCTGCAAACAATACATCTCCACCGCAATATCTAATGCAATTTGCGGAAGCAGCAAAAGTTATTGGGGTAGTTATCACTTTATCTCCAACTGAAACATTTAGAGCCAAAGTACATAAATGTAATGCAGCAGTACCGTTTGAAACAGCAACGGCATATTGCGAACCAATATATTCTGCAAACTTCTTTTCAAATTCTATAACAGCAGGTCCTTGAGTTAAATAATCAGACTGAAGTATATCAACGACAGCTTGTATATCTTCTTGAGAAATGTTCTGTCTACCATAAGGAATTGGTTTCATAACTACATTTTTTTTTCAACGTGATGCTTTATTAGACTTGACAACGCATTCACATCAAGCCATTCTGAATTAGCACCAGAATTATATGTAAAACCTTCGACAACTTTTTTTGCACTAAAGTGTTTTATAAAGTCGGATAAATCCCATGTTGGTTGTTGGGGTAGAATGGTGTAGTACTTGCCTAAATCGTAAGTTGTAAATGAATCTGAAGCAGTAATCATTTCCTCATGAACCTTCTCTCCTGGGCGTATACCAACTATTTCTAATTTACAATCTGGCCCTATAGCCTTCGCAACATCTGTTATTTTATAAGATGGAATTTTAGGAACGTATAACTCTCCACCCCAAGCATTGTCCAAAGCGAATAAAACCATATTAGCTCCATCTTCTAGAGAAATATTAAATCTTGTCATATTAGGGTCTGTTATTGGTAAAATACCACTTTCTCTTTTCTTTATAAAAAAAGGCATAACAGAACCATTAGAACCCATAACATTACCATATCTAACAACAGAGAACTTTAGGTCCCTATTTCCTCTAATATTATTTGCAGCTATAAAAAGCTTATCCGATGCCAGTTTAGTGGCTCCATACAAATTAATTGGTGCACACGCCTTGTCTGTAGAAAGGGCTACAACTCTAGATACATTTGACTCTAGCGCTGCCCTAATTACATTTTCAGCTCCTCCAATATTTGTTTTAACACACTCATCAGGATTATACTCTGCAATATGAACATGTTTCATGGCAGCGGCATGGATAACATAATCGATACCTTCAAATGCACGTTTTAATCTAACAAAGTCTCTTACGTCACCAATAAAATAACGAATTGCGGGGAATTTAGACTCAGGGAAATCTTGAGCCATTTGATATTGCTTTTGCTCATCTCTAGAGTAAATTACCAGTCGTTTTACAGCTGGCCATTTATCCAGTATCAAACTAACTAGTTCTCTTCCAAGCGAGCCCGTGCCACCTGTTATTAATATAGATTTATTAGTAAACATAATCTGTATAAAATTTAGTACAAGTTAGTTAAAAACGAAGTTACTTTAATTTATAAACCAAAAAAGGAATAAAATAATAGTGGTTCTTATATTTTAATCTTGGGTCATTTATGTCATACAAAAATGATTTATCTAAGACATAATAACTTAGTATAAACTTATAGAAGTCTTGGTGAATATTATTATTTAGCTTCTTTTCCATTTTATAATCCCAATAATCCCCACCTTCAAACAAAAAATACTTTGGCTTCAACAACTTAAATTGATTTGTATCATGTTTATTTGTAAAAACTCCTTCATACTTACTTCCTTTATAATAATCATAATCGGATACTTCAATAATATTTCTTGTATCTTCCTTTTTAAGCGTTTTGCTTAACAATTCGGTAGATAAACCAGTCCCTCCTCCCAATTCCTTAGATGCAATACTTCGCAAACCATACCTTTCCGGAGAGTCCTTTATTTGAGAAAACACTCCTTCCACAAAAATATAATCATTTGAAGTTGTATTTTTCATTAGATAATCCTTAACCTGAACTCTTACATCTCCGACAGACAATACCTGATATAGTAATGAAGCATCGTAACTTACCATCCAAATTAAAGTAAACATAGAACATAAATATCTAACCCTATATGACCTTATACCTGAAATAAATATTAGCGCAGAATAGATAATCAAAACCGAAACCCCTAATAAATAATGAGTGTGCTTCACAAAAAAAAGTGTTAAGACAAGCGCTAGTACAAAAAAAGAGAAATAAACAAAACCTAATTTTTTTTTTCTGGCATTGATAAAAAAAACAATAATCAATACTGGACCTAACAATGCAAATAATGCTTGTAAATAATAGGAAGAGTTTAATATGTTAGTAATAACAGAGCCTGACTGCTTTATTAATTTTGAAACAATTGCTTGCTCAAAAGTTTCTGAATTTGTTAAACCCAAAGCAACTGGATGCAAATATTTATATAATAATACAAAAGGAAGAAGCGTAAGTATTGCATAAAATAAAAATGATTTTATGATAGTTGGTAACGCATGTTTTAATTTTTCTAATTTAGAGATTTCACCCCTAAAACAAAAAATATCAAAAAGAAAACATCCGATTAAAAACCCTATTGTCTCTATTCTTACAGCCAATGCCAAAATTAAAAATGTATATAAGAGTTTGCGCTTTTCGTGGTTATTCTCTATAAAATATCTATGGGCGGTATGTAATATAAGGGCATATGATAAATATGCCAAAGGGTCGAATTTAACCCAATTATTTGCATTTATTTCAATTGGATTAAATACTACTATAAGCGAGAATATTATTCGAAAAATAGCAGCTGGCGTTATTTTAAAAATAAGCTTCGTTAAAACTAAAGAACCAAATGTACTTATCAATAGAGAAAACATTCTTCCACTCAATAAAAATGATGAATTCTCTGAAATCATGAACAACTTAAATTCAGCAAAGTTATCCCATTGATTAAAAATAAGTCCGATTGCAAAAACTATAGCATACCAGATTAAATAAAGCCAGTTTAGAATATTCGTTGGAGTAGAAAAATTACCTTCAGCATACATCAAAAGAATCTTAAAAGGATCTGTTAATATCGCCATCTCATCAACATGAATTTTGTAGGGAATTCCATAGTTAATCAAAATCCATTTCATAAAAACAGAACAACATAAAACAAAAAGCAAAAGTCTGCGTTCCAATGAACGAAAATCCAATGCATTTAAAAAAAAAGTTCTAGATAAAGCTTTAATAGATCTATTCAATGAAAAAAAATTAATTATTACAACGATTATTTATTACCTACAAATTTATGCTTAAGAAGAAACTTTAAATAAGACATGCTAGTTTTAAGTATCTTCATTTTAGACTTACCTTGACGCTTGGAAGAGTGTAATTTCATTGGAACTTCAATGATTGAAGCATTACACGCTACAGATTTCAACAAAATTTCTAACATACAAATAAATCCTTTCTCGTTTATAATTACACCATTCGACTGCTTTATGGTCCTTAAAATATCTGAACTATAAACTCTATAAAAAGAGCTAAGGGTCAAAACCTTTACATCAAATATTGATCTAAAGAAAAAATTGGCAATCATCGATAATATTTTTCGAAAAAAGGAAGTTTTTTCAAATCCGCCTCCTTGAGCATAAACTGAAGCTAGAACCAGGTCGAATCCAAGTTTTGAAATAACAACCATTTTGGGCAACAATTTTATATCAGAGGTATTATCTGCCTCTAGCGTTATAACAATATCATCTTGAGATTTAGAGTTTGCTATAATCCACTCAAAACCAATATTAAAGGAAAAGCCCGGTCCATTATTTGTTCCGTCTCCAAGAATAATAAATTCCTTATCTGCAAGCTCTCTTCTAATTATTTGGACTGAATTATCGGACGATCCATCATCTACAAATACATAAAAATTACTTTCACCAACAAGTGTGCTCTTAAGGTTTGAACAAAGAGTAGGTAAATTAAGTTCTTCATTAAAAACGGGTATCAAAAAATAATTAGTCATCCTAAATAAATTAAATTGGTTGAGCTAGCAAGTTAGACTGCCATTTAATGGCCTCAGTCAAGCCTTGTTCTAAATTAAATTTAGGTTCATAGTCCAATTTTTGTTTTATTTTATCAATTGAAGGAACCCTTCTCATTACATCTTCATATTTTCCAAATGTTGAATAAGGAATCATTTTAATATTTGGAGCACTTGAATCGTCTTTCATTAATTTCCAAATAAGTTTGGCTAAATTAAGTATAGTTATTTCTTGTGTTGGCTCGCTAGCAATATTAAATATCTCATTTTTAGAATTTTGGTGGAAAATACATTTCTCTACCCCTTGAACTGTATCTGCTACATATGTAAATGTTCTTGTTTGAGAACCATCTCCATGAATTTCAATAGGTTTATCTTCCAGAATATTTTGAATAAACACCGACTGAGGGCCTCCCCACCAAGTAGTATTTTGATTAACTCCGTAAGAACCAAAAAAACGCATTATGGTAAACTCCAAATCAAATTCTTGATTATTGGCAATTATAAGCTGTTCAGCATATATTTTAGAGAGTGCATACGCCCATCTTTTAACCGTAGTAGGTCCCAATAATAAATCAGACTCTTCATGATATGGTAAAATTGGATTCTTTCCATAAACATCGGAAGTAGAGGCAAATACTAATTTTATTTTATCTTTTTTACACTTATTTATAACGTTCTTTAACATAGAAGCATTATCTTCTAGAGTACAAAGGGCTGTACTATATCTAGGTATTTTTTGAGATGCAAGATGAACTATTACATCGCATTTTATTTTTGTTAGTGATTCAATATCTCTTAAATCTTTTTCATAAAAAGTAAATTTCTTATTAGTTAAAAATGGTTCGATATTGCGCCTAAAACCAAAGCTAAAGTTATCGACCCCAACCACCTCACAACCATTTGTAAGAAGCAATTTTAACAAGTTAGATCCAACAAAACCCGCTACGCCTGTAATTAGAACTTTCATTTATTATTTCATTGTTTGAATAGTAAAAGTATTTATAAATTATCAAATGCTAAAATAAATAACAGTTTACAAATTGAAATAATCACAACAGGAATAACAAAAATCAAAATATCCGCATATCAATAAGAATTACTTAAGTCACATTAGCGGGACTTAAATCATCAAAGGAAAAAGTAAAAATTAGCTTATATCAGATTGCGATAGCAAGACTTTTTATATATTTAACCAAAATTAGTAAAATATCATTGGCACAAGAACGACAAGAAAATACTGAAATTAGTCCGTGGTGGGGTGAGCATGTTCATAGATACATTATCGCATCTGAAGAAATTAAAGAAAACTCGACCATATTGGATATTGCCTGTGGTACTGGCTTTGGAGCTTTTCACTTGTCAAAAATAAAAGGCAGCAGAGTTTATGGTATAGATTTATCTGAGGAAGCTATTACAGAATGTTCTAATTTATATAAAAACAGTAATCTCCATTTTAAAGTGGGAGATGCAACTAAGCTTCCTTTTGAAAATGAACACTTTGACTATATTACATCATTTGAAACTATAGAACATTCAACGGAGTACTCTAAAATACTTTCTGAATTTAATCGAATTCTAAAAAAAGGAGGCGTTTTGTTTTTATCAACTCCAAATATCAAAGTAAATAGTCCCACAGGAATTGTTACCAACCCTTATCACACTCAAGAATTTACATATCAAGAAGTGCAAGAAATTATAGAAAAAGAATTTTCAAACTTTTCCTTTGGGGGGCAAAAATATACTAGATATAAAAAACAAAATATAATAGCCAGTATTTTTGAAAAAATCTTTTACCTAAGGGGCTTCAGAAAAACGCCAATCAAATTACTTGATTGGATTATGAATAAGTTAATAGGAAAAACTTTTTATCCTGAAATTACAGATTTCGAAATAGTTTATTCAAATAGAATGGAAGTAGAAAATTGTAAAACATTTTTCATTAAGTGCATGAAATCATAAAGTAAGAATGCAAACACTTTCATCTCCTTTAGTATCAATTATTATTCCTTGCTATAATTCGGAAAAATACATTTACCAAACGTTAGCATCTGCTATAAATCAAAGTTATCGAAACATCGAAGTTATTGTTATAATAGATGGTGCAACCGATAGCTCAATAAATGAAGCAAAAAAAATAAATGACCCAAGAATTGTGTTATACTCCAAACCCAATTCAGGAGTATCTGATTCCAGAAACCAAGGGCTTGAGTTATCAAATGGAGATTTTATTTTATTTCTTGATTCTGATGACATCCTTGACAAAGATTTTATATCACACCGAATTATCTATTTCGAAGAAAACCCTAATATAGATGTGTGTTCTAGTGAGATTATAAAAATCGATGAAAAAGACAACATGATTTCTAGCCCGATTAAACTTGTGGGAGCTACTATGAATGTTACCCAAAACATTCTCTTGTACAATCAAGAAATTATAACATGTCCATCTAATTATTTAATTCGCAAGAAAAAGCTAATTACCCATAATATTAAATTTTCTCTCCATTTGTTTAGTAGTGCAGATAGATTATTCCTGATTGATTTAAGTAAACATGCAACATTTGGGACAATAGATTCTTTAGGTAAATTATATTACAGAGTGCATCCCAAAAGCATGTCTAACTTTCTTACTGATTCATTAATTATAGATACATTAAAATTTATTAAAGAAGTCAAAAAAAGAATTTCCTCAAAGAACTTTATACACTTTAACATTTTTTTATTTAGATCTTACTTCATTATTGGAGGAAGCTATTATAGATTAAATAACATTCCTAAAGCTATAAAATATAGTTTCTTCGCCCTTGTTATCAACCCCTATTTATTTATTAAAAATTTCTTTTAGTATGTGTGGAATTGCTGGTTATTACACAAATGGGGTATTGCAAAATAATATAAATTTAGCACAACAAATTGATTTATTAAGTCACAGGGGACCAAATTCAAATGGTCATTTCAAGGAAAACAAAGTTGGTTTAGTGCACACAAGATTAAGTATAATTGACTTATCTGCTAACGCAAATCAACCAATGTACTCTCAAGACGAAAGATATGTTATAGTTTTTAATGGAGAGGTTTATAATCATCGAGAACTAGGAGCTGAATTAAAATCGAATTATTCAATTAATCTAAAAACCCACTCGGACACCGAAGTTATTCTTGAAGGATACGTGCACGAAGGAGTTAAGTTTATTGATAAGCTTAATGGCATGTTTGCATTTGCTATTTATGATAGAAAAGAAGAAACATTATTTATATGTAGAGATAGAGTTGGCATAAAACCTCTTTTCTACTATTGGGATGGCTATGATTTTATTTTCGCATCCGAAATAAAGGCAATTGTAAAGGTTTTAAATAAAAAACTTACGATAAATAAAAGTGCGGTATATAATTTTCTCCATTTAGGTTTCATTCCGAATCCAGATAGCATTTATCAAAAAATTAAAAAACTAAAAGCCGGACATTCATTAAAAATAAACAAGCAACAACTAGAAATATCACCTTATTGGAATTTAAATACTATAATTAAACCAATTGCAATCAAAGACGAAAAAAAAGCATTGGTTCAATTAAGTGATTTACTAATGAGTTCTGTTCAATATCACTTAAAAAGCGATGTCCCTTACGGTGTTTTTTTAAGCGGAGGCATTGATTCTAGCTTAGTTACATCTATGGCTGTTGCTTTATCAGGATCGAAAATAAATACATTTTCAATTGGCTTTACTGAATCTAAATACAACGAATCTAACTATGCAAAGAAAATTGCAACACACCTAAATACAAACCATCATGAATTCATTGTTTCATATAAAGACGCCTTAGAACTTGTTGAAGAAGTTACCGCAATTTATGACGAGCCTTTTGCAGACTCTTCTTTTATACCAACAATGCTTGTATCAAAACTTTCTAAAGAACATGTTACAGTAACACTCTCCGGAGAAGGAGGAGACGAATTATTTATGGGATATGGATCTTACATTTGGGCAAAAAGGTTAAATAATCCATTTATAAATAAGTTTAGACATCAGCTTAAACCATTTATAAAATATATAGTAAAGAACCCTAAAGCATTTGATTTATTGCGATTCATAGACAATGAAGATATTCCCAATAATATACTTTCTCAAGAACAACAGTACTTCTTACAAAAGGATTTATTGGAACATATACACCCAGACTTTTCAGATAGATACTATTTTGATAAAAATATTTATAAGAAAATAAATCGGACACTTACTAGTAATGAACGACAGGTTTTATTTGATTTAAACTACTACTTACAAGATGATTTGCTTTGTAAGGTTGATAGAGCTAGCATGTGTTTTGGATTGGAAACTAGAGTGCCGCTGCTTGATCATAGATTAATTGAATACTCACTAAATATACATCCTGATTTAAAATATAGAAATGGTGTTACAAAATACATTTTAAAAGAAATTTTGTATCAATATATTCCAAAAGAATTTTTCAACAGACCAAAACAAGGATTCGCAATACCATTAGAAATATGGCTTAAAAATGAGTTAAGCTTTCTTATTGAAAAATATTTAAGCAATAAGATTATAACTAAATACAATATTGTTTCCTATAAATGGGTGTCAGAGTTAATTCATTTTTTTAGAAATGGGAAGCCTGAATTATATAATAAACTATGGCTATTAATAGTTTTGCATATGTGGCTTGAAAAAAATGAAAACAACTATACAATAACTTAAATTAAAAAAAACGCAATAGTATAGCCTAGAATTTTATAAAGAATGCAAAAGAAATTATATTTTGAAAATTTAGACGGATTAAAATTTCTATGCTTCTTGTCAGTTTTCTTTTTTCACAGCTTCCATACCGAATTTATAATTTTAAAAAACAGCCCAATTTATTCTTTTATTAAGAAAGACATATTTGGAAATGGGAATATTGGTGTCAATTTTTTCTTTGTCATAAGTGGTTTTCTAATTACATTCTTACTAATTGAAGAAAAAAAGCTAAATGGTCAAATATCTATTAACAAATTTTGGTTACGCAGAATTCTTAGGATTTGGCCATTATTTTACTTCTGTGTATTCTTCGGATTTATTATATTTCCTTTTTTAAAACATCTTTTAGGACAAACACCAAATGAAACGGCAAACTACATTAACTACCTTACCTTTACAAATAATTTTGATTTAATTAAACTTGGGCTTCCTGACTGTTCTGTATTAGGTGTACTCTGGAGTATAGCTATAGAAGAGCAATTTTATTTTGTTTGGCCTTTAATAATCTATTTTTTTTCGATAAAAAAACTTTGGATTCCATTTATATTAATTATTCTCGTAAGTATACTCTTTAGAGCTTTAAACGACAGTCCAATTATTCTAGAGCATCATACTCTTTCTTGCATGGGCGATATGACAGTTGGAGCTCTAGGTGCTTGGCTAATAAATATGTTGCCTAAATTCAAAACATTCGTTGAGTCGTTTTCTAAAAAAACTATATCCTTCATTTATATTATTTTTGTGTTAATCTTTTTTTTCAGAGATGAATTACTTTTACCAATTTATGGAATACGTATCTTTGAGCGAATACTAATTGCGAGTATTATACTTTTTTAATATTAGAACAGACATTTTCTAAAAACAGTCTTTTTAAACTATCTAATTTCACAATGATTTCGAAATTAGGTCTAACTACATTTGGATTATACTGCTTTCACTTTATCGGAATTTTAATTACCACAACAATCACTCGAAAGCTTGCCTTCAACACTCACTTGTGGCAAATATTTATGATTGAGACATCCATTTCATTACTAATAACAATCTTCATAAGCAAAATAAGTTATAAGTATTGAGAGTTACTTACTCGGCCTAAAAGAAAAATTTTCATTTATAACAAGTAAATAGTTTAAATAGATGTGCTAATAGAATTTTCAAAAACACACAAATAATTTTTCGAACTAAATACCAAGCTTCCTTCCGCTTTTTACTTGATATAAATGCTTTAGTATAAATAAACTAGCAACGAAAAAGGGAATGCATGGAATTTTCAATCTAACAAGTGCACCAAAATTAGCTGTAGATAGACCTACAGCGAATGCAAAAAAAAGAGCAAACAAAAAAGAAAACAGAAGTAATGGATGTTTGTTGATTAAAAAAAAGAATCCAAAAAATTTTAGTCTCAACAAAAGAAAAAAGGTAAGTAAGGCTATATATGTATTCTCTAAGGCAGATAGCAACATTACCGCATTTCGAGCATCCCATAAATATGGCCTAAACAATCCTGCTGCAATTGCCAAATGAGCTTTTTTAAGTGATCCGGCTAACGTTGGCTCAAAATCACCGATATCAAATGAGTTTTTACTATAGGCTTCGTTGTTTTTAAAATCTTTCTGGGTGGTAGATGCTTTATTAAATACGTTATCTAAGCTATATTGTCCCAGATTCTCTCCAAAATTAAGTAGAATATAATATGAGAATAGAACGGCTACAGATAAGAAGATAGGACCTATTAGAAATTTAATCAACTTACTTCCAATCCTATGAGTAAAATCGCTAAAAAACCAAATAACAGAACCAGGTAACGTAGCAAAAAAGATATAAGGCTTAATAACAATTAAAAGATAGGAGGCTATTCCCAAATAAATACCGGAGATTATTCTATCTTTTTTCAGAATAAAAAATTTATTGAACCCATATACATACCAACCCAATGCAGAAAGAGTTATGGTGTCTTTTGAAATACCTGCCCCCCAAAATAAAATTGATGGAATAGCTAGCAAAGCAATGAATAATTCTTTTTGAATTTTAGGAAAATACTCAATAAACAAAACATATAACTTCCAATTTCCAATAAAACAAACAAAACTAAGAAGAATAGTGGTTGGAATATAAGCTTTAAAACCAACTAGTGTAAATACAGCTATAATCCTTGATACAAAAGCAGAGTGAACATCTCGCTTATAAACAGGAAAACCTGTTTCATTTGTAAAATAATGTATTCTTTTATCGATCTCCCCATTATAAAGTATGTCAAAAAACTTATGATAATCAACATCTAAAAGATTGGCAATTGCAACCCCAGACTCATAATAGTTGGTGGTATCACCACCTCCATAATAAAGTGTATAAATCAAACAAAATACAATTGAACCAAATATTTTAAAAAAAAGGGCTCTTTGATAATATTTATAATACGGCTTAGTTCTAATATTCCTTTCCTTAATTACCTTACCAATAAAATAAATTATAATCAAAAAAAAGGGCGTAATGTATAAGTCCCATATTGTTAAATACGAACTCATATAACCATATTCGTTATAATCGTTATACATTACTATTATTATTAATTACCATCTGTGCTTAAAATAATACAAAACTATGATTTAATACTAAATTACATGTTAAAGTAAACGATTGGAATCCTCCTTATACCAAAACTAATCGAATATTTTTTTTAAAATCTTTCCTCTAATTGCCAAGGTAGGCTCCTCTACTATTACAGTAGCAAAAACAGCTACTGTAAATGTAATAATAAGGTAAGTAATCAAACCAACAACATTGACACCTATATATTGGGAACATACAATTGTAAATATGGTATGCCATAAATACCAATTATAGCTGTAGTATGCCATTACTCTTATCACTTTAAATCTGGAAAAATCATAATGATATAATCCCAAAACAAGTAAAAAAAAACTAAAAGGAACAAGCGAATGAAAAATAATCTTATCAAAATAAAAAGAATTACACTTTACTTTAATAAAAATAGAAAGAACAAAAATCACCACTCCTAACAATGAAACAAAGTATATATTCTTAATTTCTTTTAGCCTATTTCCGTAATTGAATATAATCAAACTAAGCATTGCTCCCCAAGCCAATGCGTCTATCCTATTATGGGTTCCTGAATATGTATCTTTACTATTTGTATAGTGTAAGGATAATAACTTAAATAGTACTCCACATATAATTACCAAACCCATAAAAATAAATAGATATTTTTTTCGCAATTCTGCTTTAATAAATTTCTGTATAAAAATGAATAGAAAGGGAAATACTAAATAAAAATGTTCTTCCACACACAAAGACCAAACATGATCAAAAATATTGTGGAATGGAGCTCCTGTATAATTTTGATAAAAAAGGAGATATCTTTTTAAATCCCACCAAGGAATAATTTGACTAGGTTCACTATTTCTATAGAGTAAATATGCTACTCCCAATCCTAAAAAAATAAAAAAATAATAAGATGGCCAAATTTTAAATCCCCTTTGAAGTATAAACTTAAAATAGTTAATCCTCCTTTCTAATAAAACATCCTTTATTAAAATACCTCCAACTAAAAAACCTGAAATAACAAAAAACAAATCAACTCCAAGATAACCATAAGGAAGAATTCTTTCAAAATGGTAAATAACCACAGTTATTATTGCAATACCTCTAAAAAAATCGATACTTGAAATTCTATCTTTTGCATTTAAGACATCAGCAATTTTTAGTTTTCTCAAATAATCCAAAAAGAAATCCATGTGAACCTAAAAATCAAAATTATGCAGTAAAACTATAACTAATTGTCAATTATATTGTAACAAACCTTGCCACTTACTAAATAAATCCACCCCTTCGCCCCTTCTTTATTTCGGACCTATGTTTTTTAACATCCAACCGTTTTGCTTTTGCGGCTTTAGAAGGCTTTGTGGGTTTACGCAGAATAGGCTTTGTTAGTGCCTTTTTCAATAGCTCAACGAATTTCTTAACTACAATTTCTTTATTTGCCAACTGAGAACGTTCTGTTTGAGCTATTAGATGCAAAACGCCATCAATATCAATTCTATTCTTTAGTTTCTCTGCTATTGTTTGTTTTTGCTCTGCAGACAATACCTTTGAAGCCTTAATATTAAACAACAATTCAACTTTAGTAGCCACTTTATTCACATTTTGACCACCTTTTCCCTCACTTCGGCTAGTTTTAAAAGAAACTTCTTTTACTAATTGTTCTAAAAATGTAAAATTCATGTTGTAAATTTACACAACTGTAATTTCAAATGAGAATTTTTAGCATTATTCTGTTTACTTTTTTATTTACCAACAAGTATTCGGCTCAAATAAACGGAGATAGTTTATTTTATGTTTATTCAAAAAAACTAAGCAAGTCGCTCGATAAAAAAAACAGGCTCGACTCTTTAGTATATATTAGCTCGAAAGGAATTGGAATTGTAGATACCAATAAACGTCAAAAACTTATTGTACAATGGCAAGATTTAGATAAATGGAAAATTGCCCTAAAAACTATCTCCTACGACACAATTGGTACCTACATCAAAGACAGTGTAAGGCTTTCTGCCATTATCAACTCAACACCGCTCATTAATGTCAATCAAAATCTAAGTAAAAATACTCTTGAGGGTGTTAAAATTGCAATAGATCCTGGACATTTTGCGGGGAACTCGAGAACTGCTGCTATTGAAGAAAAATACTTAACCCTCCCTCCTTACTCTGACACCTTGATAGAAGGAGAATTAACCCTGCTAACGGCTCAATTAATAAAAGAAAAACTAGAACGTTTTGGCGCCAATGTATTGCTTACTCGAACCAAACCGGACCAAACTGCATTTGGTATTACATTTGACGAATGGTATAATAAAAAAAGAAAAACGGATGTCACCAATGCCTTTGCAAATAAAGAAATTACAGCAGAAGAAAAAGATTTACTTCTTGGCACAACTTCAAAAAAAATAGCTTTTAGAAAATTTTTCTTGAATTACGAATTAAAAGAAAGAGCGAGAAAAATAAATGCCTTTAAACCCGATTTAACATTAATAATACACTATAATGTGGATGAAAAAAATTTAAACTGGAGAACTCCCTCTGAAAAAAACTACAATATGTTCTTTGTGCCCGGTTCTTTTATGCCGGAAGAGCTTGACAACATAGAAACAAAGCTAAACCTTATACGATTATTAATTACAGATGATTTAGATAAATCTGTTGCTTTTTCCGGAAGTATAGCTCAAAAAATGGAGCAAAAAACAAAAATTCCTCTGGCAAAGGATACAGATGCCGAATATTTGAGCAAATACTGCTTAGAAAGTAATACCGCAGGGGTTTTTCATCGAAATTTAACATTAACACGTTTAATACAAGGCACTGTTTGTTATGGAGAAACAATGTATCAAGACAATGCTACAGAATTTAAATTATTAATAGAATCTAAAAATAGAACACCCGAGTCTAGAGTAAAACAGATTGCAAATGCTTATGTAGATGGCATTTTAGAGTATTTGCAAGTAAAGTAAGTAATTTAATATGGATCAACATCCACAACTACCTGAACAGCTTTAAAATCTTTTGATTGATTAAGTTCATCTATATAACTGCGAAGCATTAGCTTTACTTTACTTATGGAGCTTTCTTTTTCTACCTTAATCAATAAACCTTTTAGATAATAATTTTTCACTCTCGACACTACCGGGAATTCAGGTCCTAATACCCTATTTCCTAATTTATGTTTTAAGAGAGTTGTAAAATAATCCGCGGCCTCGTTTACCATATCCAAATCTTTGTGACGCAATGTAATGTCTATTAGTCTATAAAATGGTGGATATTTAAAC
>JAFLBG010000019.1:53948-57388 GCA_017303975.1 Bacteroidota bacterium | reverse complement strand
AATAGAACTACTAAAAATATATGCAATGAATATATTTAAGAAAAAAGAAATTATACCCACTGTCAGTTCGAGCGGAGTCGAGAACGTACAACAGACCAACAACGCACCATCTCGACTCCGCTCGATGAGACTGCACTCGCTCTCCCCAATATATCGGAACTCGAACTGACAATACACACAAAACCAACTAATATGAACCTGACAAAATACTTATATGTTTATATTCTAGAATGTTCAGACAAGTCTTATTATACAGGAGTAACCAACAATCCGGACAAAAGACTAATTGAACACAACACCGGAGAAAATATAAAAAGCTACACATATTCGAGACGACCGGTTAAAATGATTTATTGTGAACGGTTTGTCGATTTTAACCTAGCTATTAAATGGGAAAAACGAATAAAAGATTGGAATAGAAAAAAGAAAGAAGCTCTTATCAATGAAAAATGGGATGTATTAAAAATTGAGGCTGCGTGTAAAAATGAAACTTCGCACAAAAACATCAAAAAGACATAACACACGCTTTCGTATTTGGCATCTCGACTCCGATCGATGTGACGTTTGATACGGTGCGTGCTGCGACTCTAGAATTGATATGAACACTTCATCAAATCAAGAAGAAGAAAACAAAAAATAAAGTCAGTTAGGGGTTACATCGAGCAAAGTAAGAGAACATAGGAGAGCCAAGCGTCAGTTCGAGAGTCACATCGAGCGGAGTCGAGATGGGACATTCTAGAACTTGCGAGAGCATACCAACAAACGTTCTCGACTCCGCTCGAACTGACAACAAAAAAAAATACAATTAAAATGAGTATTAACCAAGACCGCCTAAACGCCTATAGAGTAATGTGGACCCTAGTAATGTACGACCTGCCTACAGAAACCAAAAAAGAACGCAAGGTTGCCGCAGGCTTTAGAAAATCGCTAATGAAAGACGGATTTAGTATGTTTCAGTTTAGCATGTATGTAAGACACAGTGCTAGCAGCGAAAATGCCGATGTACACAAAAACAGAGTAAAACGATTATTACCCGAACACGGTAAAATTGGGATATTACAAATAACAGATAAGCAATTTGGGCAAATGGAAATATTTTATGGCAGCAAACCTCAAGAATTACCAAATGTGCCACAACAATTGGAGCTTTTTTAGTTTGTGAGTATTAGCGGCTTGTCAGTTCAAACGTCACATCGAGCGGAGTCGAGATGCGACATTCGAGAACGTGCGTTGGTAGTCTGTCACACGTTCTCGACTCCGCTCGAACTGGCAAGAGTGTAAAATGACCTTGCTAGAAACAAAAAATCCCGCCAAAAGCGGGATAATTGTTTGAAAACACTTCACTTTTTTTATTGAAAAAACACCTCTAATACATTGATTTTGTTGTGGTTTTTGACCTATCTAGTGTTTATCAATAAATCAAAGATACATTTTGAAAGCAAATCACAACTCGGAAGTTAGCCCATATTGAACTAAGGCCAGTGTTTATCAATAAATCAAAGATACATTTTGAAAGCAAATCACAACACAAAGAAGGCTCTTTGTGTTGGATGTATAGTGTTTATCAATAAATCAAAGATACATTTTGAAAGCAAATCACAACAAGAACTTAGTAAGAGCCTGTGTGAATTGGAGTGTTTATCAATAAATCAAAGATACATTTTGAAAGCAAATCACAACAGAGTTTGCAAATGGATTGTTTTTAACAGAGTGTTTATCAATAAATCAAAGATACATTTTGAAAGCAAATCACAACTTAAAAGCTCGCTTTGCCTCTTTCTCCTTAAGTGTTTATCAATAAATCAAAGATACATTTTGAAAGCAAATCACAACACAAAAGTATTTTCAATAATCTGAATAAATAGTGTTTATCAATAAATCAAAGATACATTTTGAAAGCAAATCACAACTACGCTATCCCATCTTTTTATTGATGCTATAGTGTTTATCAATAAATCAAAGATACATTTTGAAAGCAAATCACAACACGAAGTGCATCGTTGCTTTTTAAAACGGTAGTGTTTATCAATAAATCAAAGATACATTTTGAAAGCAAATCACAACTGCTACCTTTTGCAACTCATCACACAAATAAGTGTTTATCAATAAATCAAAGATACATTTTGAAAGCAAATCACAACAGCTTAAGAGCATCCGTTTCCGTAACCTGCAGTGTTTATCAATAAATCAAAGATACATTTTGAAAGCAAATCACAACTACTCAATATCCGCCCACTTTAAAGCAGCAGTGTTTATCAATAAATCAAAGATACATTTTGAAAGCAAATCACAACTTTGCACATAAATTTAGTAATGGAAGTAAAGTGTTTATCAATAAATCAAAGATACATTTTGAAAGCAAATCACAACACATAGAAACTTCTCCTTGTCTTGGATGGAGTGTTTATCAATAAATCAAAGATACATTTTGAAAGCAAATCACAACTATCCAAAGTTTCTTCGCCATATTAAATATAGTGTTTATCAATAAATCAAAGATACATTTTGAAAGCAAATCACAACGACATAACTCTTTATACTTTTTTCGGTAAGAGTGTTTATCAATAAATCAAAGATACATTTTGAAAGCAAATCACAACCATTTATCATTGTTTTTAAAAAGTTTATTTAGTGTTTATCAATAAATCAAAGATACATTTTGAAAGCAAATCACAACTAATCCCAAGGCAGATATACTTTAATATTAGTGTTTATCAATAAATCAAAGATACATTTTGAAACCGAGTTTTTCGCGAGGTTCACGAACACAATTAAAAAAAATTAAACATATCGTGAGTAAAGCAAATCATGGTACAACTATTAGTTTCAATACTCAGAGCAACGCTCTATCTCGACTTCGCTCGATATGACCACACTCAGATTAATCATTCCTAATTAACAACTATCCCTAATACTCATTTTTATACATTTTGAAACCGAGTTTTTCGCGAGGTTCACGAACACAATTAAAAAAAAATAAACACATTGTGAGTAAAGCAAATCACGGTACAACTATTAGTTTCAATACTCAGAGCAACGCTCTATCTCGACTTCGCTCGATATGACCACACTCAGATTAATCATTCCTAATTAACAACTATCCCTAATACTCATTTTTATACATTTTGAAACCGAGTTTTTCGCGAGGTTCACGAACACAATTAAAAAAAAATAAACACATTGTGAGTAAAGCAAATCACGGTACAACTATTAGTTTCAATACTCAGAGCAACGCTCTATCTCGACTTCGCTCGATATGACGACACTCAGAATAATCACTCCTAATTAACAACTATCCCCAATACTCATTTTTATACATTTTGAAACCGAGTTTTTCGCGAGGTTCACGAACACAATTAAAAAAAATTAAACATATCGTGAGTAAAGCAAATCATGGTACAACTATTAGTTTCAATACTCAGAGCAACGCTCTATCTCGA
>JAFLBG010000019.1:0-53848 GCA_017303975.1 Bacteroidota bacterium | reverse complement strand
AGTTTTTCGCGAGGTTCACGAACACAATTAAAAAAAAATAAACACATTGTGAGTAAAGCAAATCACGGTACAACTATTAGTTTCAATACTCAGAGCAACGCTCTATCTCGACTTCGCTCGATATGACGACACGCGCATCACGAAAGAACTTACTACTTAACACCTAGACATTCAACTTGCAGCATTTACAAAAGAGAAACGCCCCGCATTTGCGGGGCGTTTCTCTTTTGTTTTAATATAACGAACTTTTGAATTATTGAAGCACCACTCGTTTATTTAATGTGCCATTTGGGGTGGCAACTCTTACAAAATAAACTCCTTTAGCAAATCCATCTAAAGAAATTTGCTTAGTAGTTCCGGTTACAATAACACTATATTTCTCTGAAGCTATAAGTTGGCTTCTGCTATCATAAATTGCAACAGAAGTTTCTCCAACAGTATTGAATTGAACATTTACTAATCCTTCGGATGGATTTGGATAAATGTTAGCCAACCCATTTATTGAATTTTCATCAACACTTGTGTTACAAGTATTAACGGTAATTGTTGCAGATGTACTATCAACACAACCCAAAGCAGATGTATAGCTATACCAAATTGTGTGTAACCCAACTCCTGCAACAGAAGGAGAGAAAACTCCGTTAGAAACACCCGTGCCAATATACATTCCTCCTGTAGGTAAACCTCCGGATAATGTTAGTGAAGAAACAGATAAACAAACTGTATTTGTAGTAGGTGCAAATGTAACATTTGTTCCTCCTACTGTAACTACAACTGTATCCATATTAGTGCAAGCTCCACTGTATACCGTTAACACATAAACCGTAGTAACTGTAGGAGATGCAATCGGGTTAGCAATTGAATCGTTTGATAATCCCGTAGAAGGACTCCACGCATAATTACCACCACCTGTTCCCATCAACTGAATTGTTTGGTTTGTACAAATAGTATCGCCCAAGCCTGCATTAGCAGTTAATGCAGCGGCAATAGATACTAAAACAGTATCAGTACTTGAACAAATTCCATCAGATACACTAACAGTATAGGTAGTATTTGCAGAAGGAGAAGCGCTTGGATTAGAAATGTTTGTAAAATCTAACCCTGTAGATGGAGACCATAAATAATTACCACCTCCACTTGCTTGCAACTGAGCATTTCCTCCGGCACAAACCGCAGCATTCATTCCAGCATCTGCTGTAGGAGGAACATTAACTGTTGCAGTTTGCATACTAGAAGCAGAACAACCTAAACTATTTACATAATCATATACAATGGCATGTTGTCCTGCACCGGAAACAGAAGGATTAAAGTTTGACCCTGCAATTCCACTTCCTGTAAATGTTCCCATCGCAGGGATACCTGTAAGTAGATATAGGGAATTATCATTCGCACAATATGCACTTGCAGCTAAGCCGGTGAATGTTGTAGTTGGAGTAACAACAGAAACATTTCTATTCTGAGAACTTGAGTTCCCACACATATTTGTAACTGTTAGATTTACCATATAACTTCCTGTGCTACTAAATACATGCCAAGGATTTTGCACAAATGCTGTATCTCCATCGCCAAAATCCCACACATACGAATAAGTAGCTGCAGTAGATGGATCTACATTGCCTTGGTAGTTAAATTTAACGGTATCGCCACCACAAGCAAATGCTTTATCCATATCAAAAAACGTATTCGGAAAATTTGAATTGGTAATATTAGCTGTTGTTTGTAATGTATCTTTTGTTCCGCAACCGCTTGTAATAATAACAGACGCAGAGTACGTTCCGGGTGCATTAAATGCATGCATTGCAACCATTCCTGTGTCTGTTGTATTGTCTCCAAAATTCCACTCGTAACTTACCCCACCTACAGCAAAGAAACGAACAGGTTCGCCAACGCATTGCGCTGTATTATCACTGCTATTTTCCGCCAACGTAAATTGTGCCATATTTGGATTTCCAACATACACCATACCGTTATAGATAGAATCTAAACCACATGAATTAGTAGCTTTAAATGTAAACATATAAAGCCCCGTATCAGCATAGGTATGTTTAGCAAATACTTGAATACTGCTATCTGCATACGAATTAATATTAACAAGAGAATCGCCATCACCAAACCATACCGAGTATGAATATTTAATTTTATCGCCATTTTGATTGTCGAAGAAATAAACATTCTCTCCCGGACAAATTGACGGAGGAACTGCTTGCAGATTAACCATCGGCTTCATGTTGTTAACAACTTTAACCCATTTATATGCAGTATCTTTTTGCATACAAGAGCTGGTTAAAATCATCATTATTTGATATTTTCCGATGTTTGTATAACTATGAGTAGCATTGGTTGTTAATGCCGAATCGCCATCCCCAAACTCCCATCTGTAAGTTAAATATGAATTAGAAAACGTGTTGTTTCTAACTCCAAAAGATTCTCCAGGACATACATTTAAGGTATCTACACCCCACATATTGTTTCCTTCGAACAAAATATTCGCAAATAAATTATTAAATGTAGGATACTGAACATTTACCATAGAAGTTGCAGTATCACTATTGCCACAATTATTTGTACCAATCAACGTAATTGTATAGCTACCTGTATCGGCATACAGATGATTAAAAAAAGATTTATTAGAAGTAGAGCCATCACCTAAATTCCAATTATAAACTGCTGCTCCAAAAGAAGAAAAACTTACTGCTTCGTAAGGACAAGGATTAAAAGGATTTGCATTTATAAATAAATTAAGCGGTGTTGCATTATTAATGTGTATATATAAAGAATCTACATCTACATTTCCACAAAGATTCATTGCAACTAGCTTTACCTTATACATTCCTGTGTCAGCGTAAGAATGCTGAGGAGAAGCCATTGTTGAAGTGTCTCCATCTCCAAAATACCACAAGAAAGAATTTGCAGTTGCGTTATTATTCCAAAAACTAAGCAAGTCGTTCGGACATGCACTGTTGGCACTGTTTCCAATTTGCGCATTAGGAATAATCGTATTTGTAATAATTACATTTTGAGTTATTGTATCGGAAGGACAACTAAACGAATTATAATAAAGCGTAACTGTTTTTGTCCCGAGAGAAGAAAATGCTTTGTTTACATAATTGTTGGACATGGTAGCGTCTCCAAAATCCCAATTAAGATTTGAAAATGAGCTACTATTTATATAGTAATTTGTCATTTCCCCAGAACAAAAAGTAGAATTATTCTCCGGATAAAACATTCCTGGAGTTCCATCTATATTGATATTATTAGAAAAGCTTCCAATAAAATTTCCTGTACTGTCGTAACGGAACAATTGTATAAAATGTCCTCCGCCCCAAAAAACTTGAGTTGTGTTATACATTGAATCAATTTTAACATTATCTACATACCAAGCAAACTTATTCTTGGTAGTATCTCCCATAAAATGGGATTGATTTGTTAATGTTACTGTAACTGGCGCACAGCCTGCAGTAGAACTTGTAAAAAATGAAGCTTGAGCAAACATATTGCCTCCAAGCATCACTAAACAAATTAGTAAAGAGAGTAGATTTTTTTTCATTTCTGTTGTTTATGATTGGTTAACTTACACAAAGTAAAAATTTAGATGAACAATAAAAAATAATCGACAAGATTTTACGAATTAAAATCGATATGATATTTATCATCAAAACTATTAAAGAGTATTGTGTAGTAAATCAGAAAAAAATTATCTGTTAATTACTATTCTTTCTGTTGATACTCCAATGGATGTTTTTACACGAACTAAATATAACCCATTTGTCAAATTTGACAGATTTAGAGTTTTGGGAGCTGAGTTGTCAAAGCTATTCTCAAACAACAACTTTCCAGTAGCATCAACTATTTCAAGCTGTACTTTTTCTAGATTATTTTCTAACACAATAGTAACAAAATCTGCTGTTGGATTAGGATAAAGTGCAAATGTGTTTTTATTTTTTTCTGACACAGACAAACTACTACTACCCGAAGTAGCCCTGAATATATAAGCAGACCCGGAGTTGAATAGAGATCCTGTTCCTAAAACATTTTCGTCTTCGTACACAGCACCAATAATAGCTCTGTCATTTTTAATTGCGACATCGTATCCATAATAATCACCAGATGCTAAATCGGACGAAAGTGCCTTGTTTAATAAATTCCAATTTCCAGAACTATTACGCTTATATATATGCGTAGATCCAGCTTGTGTTAATTGATTTATAGAAGAGGTGTCTCCTTCTTGAAATGCGCCAATAATAGCTGTACTATCCGAAACATCAACAGCCCAACCAAATCGTCCATCGTTATCTCTATATGAGGAAACGATTTTTTGTGTTTGCACCCAAGTATTAGAAGTATTATACTCAAAAATATAAGCAGATCCTGCATTATGAATATTGTTTAACCCAGAAGCATCTGCACTATCTCCATATGCACCAATTATTGCAAAATCATTGCAAATTCCTACAGACCATCCAAAATAAGCCATACTGCGCCTGTCGTTGGCAACAATTTTTTGCATCTCAGTCCAAGTTCCCGAAGTTTGTTTTTCAAAAATATATGCAGCACCTGTAAAGAATGAAAAATTACCCCCGGTTGCATTCGTATAGTTTTGATGGCTGCCTACAATTATTCTGTTTTTATGTATGGCAACGGAAGTTCCAAAATAATCTGTTGCATTAAAATCAGACGCAATTAATTTTTGAGTCTCATTCCAAACACCGGAAGAATTACGTTCAAAAACATAAACTTCTCCAGCAGCCACATGGTGTGTGCTTCCTACAATTACATCTTGATTGTATGTTCCAATAACTGCAACATTACTATCAATATCAACACTAAATCCGAAAGAGCCTCCATTGGTAGAGCCAGCTAACCTGTCGGACGCTACAAGCTTTTGCACTTGAATCCAAGAACCGGAAGATTGTTTTTCAAATATATATGCAGCTCCGGCCCAATCTACATAATTACTTCCATTGGCATCAAAATCATTAGCAGGGCAACCTACAATTGCGTAGTTGCCTGAAATTGCAACATCGTACCCAAATTCTGCAACTGTGTCTCTATCGTTTGGCAAAATTTTTACTTTCTGCGTATAACCTGTTTTTCCGTCCCCTTCAAATATGTATGCAGCTCCTGCCATCTGCATTGTGTTTTGCCCATTCCCATCTCTATCCTCTAACCAAGTTCCTACTATAGCATAGGGACCATCAATATCTACAGCGTTTCCAAATTGTTGATTCGATTTTCTATCGGAGGCCACAATTTTTTCTAATTGCTGCCATGTTTGAGCATTGAGATTCGAAATAAATACAACTGCAATAAAAAGTAGTTTTTTTTTCATTTGTTTGTGTTTTAAATAGTGGTTGGGGTATTTTGTTTAGATATTATTTGTGGTTAGTACTATATATATACGATATTGTTTAAAAATTCATTTTAAAAAGATAAGACATTTTATTTATTTAAGAAATTAATACCGTCCGTAAAAAAACAACCACTACTTACTCTTTTTTGCTGGGAAGCAACTAAACAGTACACTTGCTAACAAACCAACAACAATAGGATAGCTATCTGGAAATAATAAAGTACAAATCACCCAAGTTGCAAACCCTCCGAGCATAGAACACAAGGCAACACGCTCCGATTTCAATTTAAAGAACAAACCGGCCGTAAGTGGCACAAATAAAGAAACCAAACTAATTGCAGAAGCTTCTCCTACTAATTCATAAATATCTCTGCGCACCAATGCCATGATTAATGCAATAGCCGAAACAACCAAAACACTAATACGTGTAATACGTAATAATTTTTTATCGCTTAATTTCCTTTTAAAAAAATGAGGTTTTAAAATATTTTCACTTAAAATTACAGCGGGGGCCAAAATAGCTCCACTTGCTGTGCTCATAATTGCAGATATCAAAGCCCCAAAAAACAATATTTGTATCAATAAAGGTGTTTTAGTAAGTACTAGTGTTGGCAACATGTTTTGAATATCATCTCCAAAATCAAGATTCATTTTTTTTGCAATCAAAGCCAAAACTAAAGGAATTAAGGCAATGGTAAAATACAAAACACTTCCAATAATAGAAGATACCACCGCTACTTTCTCCGACTTGGATGCCATCACACGTTGGTAAACATCTTGCTGCGGAATAGAACCTAAACCGAGTGTAATGAGTGCTGCAAAAAAAGAAATATAATCTCTGGGAGTTGTTAGCGATATAGAGTAGTGGCTTTTAGGTATTTCAGAAAATAATTTTGAAATTCCTCCGACTTCCGGCAAAAGAAAAAGTAAAACGATTACCAATCCAATGATTATAAAAATCATTTGAATAAAATCTGTGACCGATACGGCTAGCATTCCGCCAACATAGGTGTAAAGTATAACAATAGCCGATGTAGCAATAATACAGACATGCAAATCCCAACCACTTAACAAGCTCACTACAATTCCCATTGCAACCATTTGAGCTGCTATCCAACCAAAATAAGATATAATTAAAAAAAGTGCGGCTACAATTTCTGCTTTAGGACCAAATGTAACTTTATAAAAATCTCCAAAGGTTAATAACTTCATTCTATAAAGAGGTCGTGCATAAAACAAACCAATTAGCAACAAACACAACGATGCTCCAAATGGGTCTTCAATTACTCCAATTAATCCATACTCTGCATATTGAGAAGATGCTCCCAAAAGAGTTTCGGATCCAAACCATGTTGCAAAAACGGTAGCTGTTGCCATAGACAATGGCAAGCGATGTCCGGCTACAATAAAATCGGAAGTAGACTTTAAATACCTTGCCGAAAACAAGCCTATAAATAAAGTAACAAGTATATAAATAAGAATAAAAAGTATCAGCACGTATATTAAAGCGTATTTTGAATTAGTTAATATTACTTTTATATAACCAACTAAACAATTATGAACGAGATAAACAAAAATAATTTTATACCGGCATTCGAACAAATCATTAAACATACTCTTTTCGAAAACAAAACACTTAGCAAAGAGCTAGAACAAACGTTTAAGCACAATAAGTTTTTTGACGATATAAAAATCAGGTCGTTATTTATAAACGACATTTACGACCTTATTCGTTACTGGCGATTGTGGTGTGCTGCAGCGGGAATAGAAAACCACATGAGTACTAATTTAGAAATTAGAAAAGTAATTTTTGCTTGGGCAACTTGCAGAAACAATAATTACTACAACAATGTGTCGGAGAACACACAAACTGACATTTTGGGTAAATACGTTGTTGCAAAAACAGAAAACGAAGAATCTGTTCCTGATTGGATTAATGAACTTGGAAAAAATGATTATGGCGATGAGTGGAAAAACATACTGCACGAATTAAACAAAAACTCTAAAATACACGTTCGGACAAATACGCTTCGCACAACCACCTCCAATCTAGTTTCCGAATTTGCCAAGAACAAAATTGATGCAACAGAATTTCAGGAAACCAAGGATGCACTATTTGTTACTACCTATAAAAATTTATTCGAGACACCTCAGTTTAAAAATGGGCACTTCGAATTTCAAGATGTATCATCACAGCAAGTAAGTATTTTCTGCAACGTAACACCGGGCATGCGTGTAATAGATGCATGTGCAGGGGCCGGAGGGAAATCGCTGCATTTAGCAACGCTCATGAATAATAGAGGTAAAATTATTGCATTGGATATTCACAAATGGAAATTGGACGAACTAAAAAAGCGAATGGTACGAAACGGAATATCAATTATTGAACCTAGAACAATTGAGTCGAGCAAAACAATAAAACGATTGCACCACTCTGCAGATTTAGTTTTGCTTGATATTCCCTGCTCGGGAAGTGGAGTTTGGAGAAGAAATCCGGACATGAAATGGAAATTGGAAAAAGATGGGTATAATCGATTAATTGATCTCCAAAAAGAACTTCTTGAAAAATATTCGTTGATGGTAAAACCCGAAGGAATTTTAGTTTACGCTACATGCAGCATATTTAAAGGCGAAGGAGAGATTCAAATTCAAAACTTTTTAACTAAAAAAGGAAGTGAATGGGATTTTGTAAAAGAAAAAAGAATTCTTCCGGAAGAAAAAAATGGAGATGGATTTTACATGGCTTTATTGAAAAGAAAAAAATAATTTTCACACAACACCCTACACCCCTTTATCAACAACACATACAAGAGCACACTCATTTAAAAAAATAAAATATTTAAACATGAGCAAGAACTAAAAATCGAAATCCAACGTTGTTAACAAAAAGCTGTTGAAAAAATAAATGCACAATAGTTTGTTTTATAGAATCATTTTTAGTTACTTAGATGCATAAACTAAAACCAAAAACCATGGCAACTAAGAAAAAAGCAGCAGCTCCAAAAAAGAAGGCAGCAGCTCCTAAGAAAAAAGCAGCAGCTCCTAAAAAGAAAGCAGCAGCTAAAAAGAAAAAGTAAGAATCAAGCCCCCGGAATCGGGGGCTTTTCTTTTACAATAGTTTTTGTCTCTCTACTCCCAACCCTGGTTCATCATTCAAATAAATTTTTCCTCTCGAAAAATTTAATCCCCAAAAAAAATCTTCTTTAATCAATAATGGGCCATCTAAATCAACCCAATCTGCCAATCCCGCTAATACAGCTGCTGCGGAGTTTGCACACGAAGTTTCAGACATACAACCAATCAAAATCTTCAACTTAAGGTTTCGAGCTTTAGTAATTATTTTAAATGCTTCTCTAATACCACCACACTTCATCAACTTAATATTAATTCCATCAAAACAATTTGCAACAACATCTAAATCATCAAAAGTTTGTAAAGACTCGTCTGCAATAATTGGAAGTGGAGATTTCTCTTTTAACCAACCGTGTTCATCCAACATTTTTTTATTCATCGGCTGTTCTACAAACAACACGTTTTTTGTTTGCAACCATTGTATCATATCAAGGGCTTCCTCCTTTGTTTTCCAGCCTTGATTTACATCAACAGCAATAGGTTTATCTGTATATGAACGTACATTAGATACAAGCATTCTATCATTGGTCGAGCCCAGTTTTAATTTTAATAATGAATATTCTTTTGCTTCATCTAACTTTTGGTGCAACTCCTTTTCGTTGTCGGTTATTCCAATAGTAAAAAATGTAGGGAAATTTGTATGCCCACGTATCCCATATATCTCTCTTATATTCCTACCACTTATTTTGCCAACTAAATCGTGTGCTGCCATATCTAAAGCAGCTTTAGCTGCATAATTTTCAGGCATACAATTCCATAGTACATTTAAAAGTTCATTCAAATTTATTTCTCCTTCGTAGTTCTCTAATAACACTGCCGCTTTTTTACAATATTGCTCAACACTTGCTTGATTTTCTTTAAGGTATGGAGGAAGCGAAGCTTCTCCATAACCGGAAAAACTTGCGGCTTTAAGTTCTACAAAAACCACAGAAGTGGATGTTCTTGCATTAAGCGCTATTTTAAAAGGATGCTTAAACTCTAATTGATTTGGGTAGTACTTAAGTTGAATCATAGCAGTAAAAAATATACGTCAATATTATATATAATATTTATATACGTATATATTTGTATCGAATAATCAATCACAACAAAAAATCATGAGAACAAATTTTTTATTACTTATAGCGTGTGTACTATTTATAGCATCGTGCGGTAACGAATCAAAAGAAAATGCAAATGTACCTGCCGGCATGACACAGGTTGATTTAACTAAATACGGATTAGACGCTACTATTAACATACCAGACTCGACTAACGGAACAGCAGAAATTGTACAACAATCTTGGGGTGCAACAGAAATAAAAATTGGGCAAGGCTTTCAATTATCTATTATTGAAGATGCCGGAGATATTAGCTTAGCTAAAAGTGATGTAGCTGGGAATGATGTAAATAAACTAAAAAAATATTTGATTGATGAACCAACTACAATTTTGTATGAATCGTCAATTATCGAAAATCAATCGGAATATCACTTATATGCTATAATTAAAACTGGCGAAAAATCATTTGTTGTTGAAGATATTAAAGGCGATGCCTTTTCAGAAAAGGAAATTAGAACTATGCTTGAATCAGCTAAAAGCATTACTGCTAAAACCAAATCAGCTTCTGGCAAAGCTTCTTAAAAATACAATCAACAAATCATTATTCTCTCCTATTATCTACTTTTCGTAGATAATAACTCCGTCTTTCAGAAAACCAACTACCTTAAACTCGGTTCTTCTGTTTGCCTGATGCTCCTTTTCGGTACACGGCACTTTCTTGGGACCTTCGCATTCGCACTTATTTACTAATTGTGTTTCACCATACCCTTTTCCGGTAATGCGTACTGCCTCAATAGCATGATCAACGATATACTGAGCAGATGATTTTGCACGCTTATCAGATAAATCCAAATTGGACTTTGACGGACTTCTGCAATCTGTATGAGAACCGAGTTCGATAACAATATCATCGTTTTCTTTTAGCAAACGAACAATTTTATCAAGTTCTTTAGCCGCATCTTTTCTAATATTCCACTTCCCTAGGTCGAAATAAATATTATCTATTTTAATAGAACGACCTACTATTATGCGTTCTACATCTACATTTTTTTCAAAAAGCAACGTCTGCTTAAGCGCCAACTTTTTCTTATCCAACGTAGACACTTCTTCGCTCGTAGTAAAATAGCCTGATTTAATAGCCGTAACCTTATACACTTTATTTGTTTCTAATTGACAAGTTTTATATTTCCCATCTTTATCTAAAACTGTTTCATATACTTTTTCGTTTGTCAACGGGTCGGTAACAATCAACTTTGCGCCACCCAGTGGTATTAGCCCGTTCATTTTATCGCGTACAGCTCCCGACAAACAAACAGCTCCAATATTTTCTAAGTACAGTGTTTGTTCGTATGTTTTTGTTTCCTTAGCTCCTTCTGTTGATACTATTGCCTTATCCGAAGTTTTCCCGTTTAAGCTTGCAGTAAGCGAATACAAGTTCTCTCCGACAAGTGGTATCGATATAATTTTACCCTGCTCGTTTGTAGCTACCAAAACAGACTTTCCATCGCTACCAATAATCGAAACTTGCGCATTAGCAACCGGAGATTTTTCTTTAAAATTATTCAGAACCAACACATTTAAATCTAGCACCATTGCTTTGGCTAGTCTTACTTCTATGTTAGGATTAGATGGATTGGTAATGATAGCGATTGTATTGTTTTTGTAGGTATCGGCAATCCCCTCTACTTCATATTTTCTGTTGGGGAATAAATCAATTTCAAGGACACCATTGTCTAATTGTTTCTCTATTATTCTTCCGGTAACCATGTCTTTAATCTTTACCATGGACGATTTAATATTAAGTGTTGTTTTTTCATCTACCACTACAATGCTAAATTTCTCTTTTAGTTTTATAAACGAATAAATGTCATCATTCAAATCTAAATTCTGCCTATTTGAGCTAAAATAACCTGTTTTATTGTCTGCATTAATCGTTAAAGAAAAATCATCTCCGGAACTGTTAATTGGAGCGCCCATATTAATTACCGAGCTAATTTCTCCGAAACGATACATCGTATAAAAAATATCTAACCCGCCAATTCCCTCTCTCCCATTAGAGGAGAAAAAAAGCGTGCCATCTGAATGAATAAAAGGGAACACTTCATCTCCTTTTGTATTGATATTATCTCCTAAATTAGTTGGCTTGCTCCAACCTTCTCCCTCCTTCGTGCATACGTACAAATCCATTCCACCAAAACCTCCGGGCATATCAGAAGTGAAAAACAGTTTTGTTCCATCATTGCTAATGGCAGGATGAGCACAACTATATTCATTGCTATTGTAAGCAAAAGGAATACTGTTTTCAAATACGGTTTTTCCTTCTTTATCTTCAATTATTTTTGCAGAAAATATTTTCAGCTTAACAACACCCTCTGCACTCTTAGCAACTTTTCCTTTTTCAATATTGTTGCGAGTAAAATATGCAACATTGTTATTTTTAGAAAAGCAAATTGGACCATCATTAAATTTGGAACTTATATTTTTTGTAAAAAATTTAGGTTCCGAATAATTAGTACCGCTTTTATCTGTATAGTACAAGCTATAAAATTGTTTGTTTGTCCACGCATGCGTGCGAAGCAACATATTAGTTTCTTTTTCTCTTGATGACATAAAAACAATGCCTTGCTTATATATTGTCGGTGAAAAATCATTTTGAGCCGAATTAAACGGAAGCTTCGAAATTATATAACTATCGCTATCCTTAAAAAACTGATTTATATTGGCTATTGATTTAGCAAAAGTTGTTCCTCTTGCATCCGAATCATACTGCTCCATCCAACGTTTTGCCTCTGAGTAATTACCCATACTCATTAACGTTTGACCGTAGTAATACTTATGTATAGGTTGGCATTCTTTTAGCTCTACCACTTTGGCATACATTTTAGCAGCCATTGAAGTATTGTTGGTGAGTCGATAGCAGTCGGCCAATTTAATAATTGCTTCTGCGTTATCAGAATTCTTTATCAAAACTTTTTCATAGCTAGCAATGGCTTCAGCATAAGCCTTTTGACTATATAGTTTATTCCCCTTTTTTAATGAATACGATTGAGCTATTGCTACATGAGCGAATACAATCACTGAAACAAAAAGAAATAACGTTTTCTTAGAAACTATCTTATACATATTAAAAGCGCTTTTATGTCAAATTAAAAATATCTTGGAGATGCAATTTTTCTTTTGTTGTAACTAAACAAATAATTTATCGCAATTTCATGCGAGCCGGAATTGTATTGCTGCAATGCCGTTAATGAATAGTCGTATGAATAATTTATAAGTAATTGTGGGGTTACTTGATATCCAACCAATGCAGATATATCGGCTTTAGTACGATAGGAAATACCTAGCCAAAGCAACTCTTTCAATAACACATTTACATTCATATCCACTTCTATTGGTGCATTTTTTACAACTTTGGTCATCATTTGCGGTTTTAGTTTTATATCATCCGCAACATCAAATACGTATCCTGCCACAAAAAAGTAATGAAAGTTATCTGGTTGAAATTTGTTTTTCTTCTCAATTTGTTGATTTGCATTTAACTTAATATCATTATTTACCAATCGAGGAATTGACAATCCGGTATAAAAACGTCCGGTGTAATAATACATTCCAAATCCAAAATTAGGTGTACGTACTGTAGGTGTGTTAGCTGCAAATAATTGATCTCCCTGTGTAGTAGTATTTAACTGCGACAATTTCTCTTCTATACTATTCATACCGGCTTGCAAACCTAGAGAGAATAACCCTTTTGAAAGTTTAAAACGATACGCATATCCCACAAAACTCATTGTTCTGTTAGCAACACCAATTTTATCATTCAATAAAGAAAACGACAATCCCATTTTATTATTCATCAATGGAGCATGCGCAGAAAAACTAATTGTTTTAGGCGCTCCAGGAATATTTACCCACTGGGAGCGATACAACGAAGTTAACGACACCGCCTCCTTAGAGCCTGCATAGGCAGGATTAATAAATGCTTCGTTAAACATGTATTGAGTAAACATAGGGTCGTACTGGGCTTTTACAACACCTACAAACAAAATCAATACAGCTAATGTGTTTCTATATTTTTGCATAACAATAGGGGTATTACAATTAATATTTAATTACTAAGTATCCGGTATATCCTTTTCCTCCATCGCCTAAATCAAGCACATAAAAATAAGTGCCATTAGGAACTTTATCTTTTCCAATCATTGGAGTATCTACATTAGGGTAGCCATCCCAATCATTTTGGTAGCCCTTTATCTCATAGATTAAATTTCCCCAACGATTAAATATTTTAAGCACATTGTTTGGATATGCGTACAACCCAACAATAACAAATGCATCATTTACGCCATCTCCATTAGGTGTAAATCCGTCCGGAATTTTTATATCTGGACCGTCTAAAACTAAAGGAGTTGGAGTGTCCTCTCCTACATCAGAAGGATTGTCATTACCATTAAGGTCAGGCGCTGTTCCATTCTGAGAAGCATCTGTAGTAATATTGCCACTAGAATTACCAACAGCACTAGCCAACGCAACATTATAGTATGTTGTTTGCCCTGCTGGTGGATATACTCGAACACTGAAGGAAATTGTTGCCGTATCTCCAATGTTAAGTGTGCTTGTAAGGCTACTCAACAAATCAACGTCTCCTACTCCATTATAATTTACATTTGCGGTAAGACCACCTGTAGTTATTACTCCTGACGACAACATAAAAGTTGTTGGACTAGGGAATGTATTTACTAAATTATCTGTAACCTGAATATTTGCAAGAATCTCGTTTCCATAATTAACTACTGTTATCAAATATGAAACGTTGTAACTACCATCATTCAATTTCTCAGCCGCTGTTACAACCTTTGCAACTCCAATAGATGCATTTGGAGTAAGACTAAAGTCTGTTGTTAAACTTTCTCCTGCATCACTCGGATTACTATTCCCGTTAGGATCCGGATTGGTTCCGGCTGTTGATGTATCGGAAACCACGGTTCCACTTGCGCTACCAACTCCTGTACCTATTGCAGAATTTTTAAATGGTCCAAACATTCCGTTATTTGAGAGAGCAACCGTAAATATAATTTTACCACTATCTCCGGCAGCTAAAAAGCTATTCGTATTTAATAAATTTATATCTGTATTACCATTGTATAATGTATTAAAGAATAATGTTCCAGAACCAGTTGGTGGTGCGGTTACAGTAAATGTAGATGGCGGAGGAAATGTACTTGCCAAATTATCTACAACCTGAATTGTTTTGATGGTGTCGTTTCCATAATTTTTAACAACTACAGTATAAGTAACTAAATAAGTTCCATCCGGTTGAAGCGATGGTGCTGATACCGCCTTTGCCATACCAATAACAGCATTTGGTGTTAAGAGTAATGGTGTTGGAATATTTTCGTTTGCATCCGAAGGATTTCCATTTCCGTTCGGATCTGGATTGTTTCCGTTGGTTGAGGTGTCACTTACTAGCGTCAAGTTTCCATTCCCTACTCCACTTACAAAAGCTGTATTGTAAAATGGTCCAAAAAAGCCGTTAGCAGAAATAGCCACCGTAAATAAAATAGTATCGGACTGTCCGGCAGATAAACTACTGGTTAACATAGAAAGCAAATTAGTATTTGAGGCTCCATTAAACCCTGTATTAGCAGTTAATACAGCGGCTGAAGGCGCTGATGTAACTGTAAAAGTTGTCGGCAGAGGAAATGTTGCACTTAAATTATCTGCTACCTGAATAGAGTCGATTGAGTTATTTCCATAATTAGTTACAACTACTTTATACGTTACACTATAGATTCCTGTTGCTTGTAATGTTGAAGAAGAAACTGATTTTGCCACCCCAAGAACAGAATTGTACAACCACAATGGAGTTGGAATATCTTCTCCAACATCATGAGGATTATTGTTGGCATTCAAATCCGGATTATATCCATTGGTGGATGTATCTGCAACAGAAATTGAAGTTACTACACTCACACCACTTGCAAATGCAGTATTATTGAATGGTCCTGCTGGCCCATTGCCTGTAATTTCAATTGCAAAAGAAATAGTATCTACAGCGCCACTAACAAGAATACTACTACCTGCGATTAATAGATTTGTGTTTGTACTTCCATCAAACGTATTATCTACGGTTAAGAATCCGGTGCTTGTTGGTGGAGTTACAACAGTAAAAGTTGTTGGCAAAGGGAATGTTGTACTTAAATTATCTACCACTTGAACTGAAGTAAGTGTGTCGTTTCCATAATTCACTACCACAACATTGTATGTAGCAAGGTAATTTCCATTGCTCTGCAATGTAGGCGAAGAAACAGCTTTAGCTACACCAATTACGCTAGACGGGGCAAATATTAATGGTGTAGAGTCATCTTCATTTACATCTCTAGGGTTGTTATTTCCATTAGGATCAGGATCTGTGCCATTATCAGAAACATCCGTTGTACTAACAACTGAATTATTTACTCCCACGCCAACACCGCTTGCAATGGCCGAATTATAAAACGGCCCAAAAAATCCGTTAGGACTAACTTGCAATACTAATGTGATAGTATCTAGTCCTCCAGCCGGGATGGAACTTACAGAAGCTAGTAGCAACGTATCATTTGTAGAACCATTAAACAAACTATTTGCAACTAAGCTGCCTGTAGCAGCAACAGATGTAACAGTATAAGTGGCAGGTGCTCCAAACGTATTGCTCAAACTATCTACAACCTGAACAGAAGAAAGATTTACATTGCCTAAATTTTCAACTATTATAGAATAAGTAACACTATACGAATGATTGCTTTGCAATACTGCAGAAACTACCGTCTTTGCCACACCTAACACTGGATTAGATAAAAATATAGGAGTGGGTGTGTCCTCTAATGAATCGGATGGATTTCCATTTCCGTTTGAATCCGGATTCGACCCCCAATCTGATTTATCTTTTGTAATGCAACCTAAACTAGTAACTCCGAAAACATAAGCAGAATTGTAAAATGGACCATAGGCACTACCATGTGTATTTACTACAACAGATAATTGTACCGTATCAACAGCTCCAACATTCAATGTACTGATAGAACTATTCAACAATGAATCTACAGAAGAACCATTGTATCCATTTTTTGTATATAAGGTTCCGGTGGAAGTATATGATGATACTGTATAAGTAGCAGCTCCAGCGAATGCATTAAGTAATGTATCTCGTATTTGAATATTTGCAACAACTACATTACTATAATTTTGTGCAATCAAATTAAACGTTACAGCGTAGGTTGTATCTGTCAACATTTGAATATTAGAAACTTCCTTTGCAATACCTACCATAGGCGAAGCAATAGTAATTGGAACATCCAACTGATTTTCCATTAATACACCAGCATTAGCGCAAGGAAGTATGCCACACAAAATATTTATTTTCTCTATTCCCTGAATTGTTATCATTCCTGTGGAAGGAGTTGTTGGCAAAATGCTACCTAATGTAAAAGTAAACGTATAGGTTGCAGTAAATCCATTTCCATTATTTAACAGTAGATTAAATTGTTGTGGGTATTGCCAACTTACTATTTGATTTGTACCTACCACCACCGTGTTGAGCAGAGGCTGAGAACCAACACCACTTACCCAATTGAGCGCATTTACATTTATTACCGAAGGAAGTGATAAATAAATAGAGTCGGTTGGACTTAAAGGTGAATTGCCAATTTTTGTTATTGTTATTGTACCGGTTTGTACTGCCGAGCAGCTAGAAAAATTAGGTGATGAAATATCTAAATCAATATCAATGCCGTTTGTAGGACTAACACCTGTAATTCCCAACACGCTACTTGAAACGGTAACGGCATTTCCTATTGCATCCGATCCACACGGAGCTTTAGCATATCCTGCGGCACGACACACCGACCCGGAAACCAAATTGCAATTACTCAACATTTTAAATCGAAGTATCACCTTGTTGCTATCTGTTTCTATAGAGCCCTTTAAGCCTTTGGTAGCAGATGGAGCAAAATAAGTAGGATCTATTTGTGCCAAATTAAAGGTAAGAGATGTTTGACCAGAGACTGCCAATGCTGCATTTGCAGCTACAGAAAAAGGACGAGGTGTTGTACCAATTGGATACTCTATATATCCGGAAGCACTTACAAAGTCTAAACCGGATTGTCCAAGTCCGTTTGTTGGCAACTGCATAAGAGAATACACATTATAAATGGTGCTAGGTTGCGCACTATTAATTTGCAATTGCATAGGAAACTCATTACACATATTTATAGTATTTGCACCATAAGCTGCAGAAAATCCATCGCTTGGGTCTGTTGGTGTATTTATTAGTGGCGTGATGCTGATTGCAATTTGAGCCGGAGTAGGTTGAATATATAATTTCAAACTATCCCAAATAAAAGTAGATGAATTATATAAGGAGGTTGGATAAGATATACAACTATATCCGGTATATACTTTGATACTATCTTTGCCACACAAATTATAATCTCCTGTAATTTGAATGTTTTTTATCCCTGATGCAGCGAGTGTTCCCAACTGATAAAACCCATTTGCATCTGGAGTAACAGTAACAGTTCCATCTGTAACTGTAGTGATTGTAACTCCGTTAGACAAACCGGAAACATACAACCAATTATTTGCAGCCGGTATTGTTGCGTCCAAATTACGAACATCTACATCCCACGTAACAAGATTAGAATATCCGTTCAAATTAGTTGCAGCAGAAGTTAGATCTGGTTTAGGACCTACATAGTTTAGCATCCAACTATTGGTATTTGATTGCACGGTATATGGGATAGCAGAAGAACTTCCAAAAGAGTATTTAGACGCAAAAGATTGGTTAACACCATACGGAGCATTACCTGTTGGGCGAATAGTTAAATAATGCTTTATTAACCAACCATCATCACTTACATTAAAAGAAGAACCTCCATTTTGAATGTATAAATTTTTGAAATTAAACGTATATATATTTCCATTACTTGTAAATGGAACGGTAGCGGAAGTTTCGTTTGTAGTTACATTAGTGCCACCGGTGCGCTGATTAATTGCGGAAGAGCTAATTAATTGATATCCGTTAGGCATGGTATATTGAACTGTATCTAAAAAGCTCCATCGTCTCACCTCAAATGGAAAAAGATTTCCTCCGCTATAATTGCTACAACAAGGTCCGACACTTAAATAGTAAGCAATACCATAAATCTTATCTTGGCATCCTTGAGAAAAATTAAGAAAATTGTCTATGTTCTGAGAAGTACCATCAGATGAAATATGATAGATAGTAAAATAATAACCAACTAAGTTTATTATTTCAGCATAGCTATCACATCCAAATTTATTTATACCATATGGATTAGATACTTGGGAAACATAAAATTCAGAACTTACAGGAACTGTTACAATGTTACCACCTGTATTATGTTTCATTCGCAAAGTAACCTCTACCAGCACTGTATCATCCTCATTAAAAACATTACCGGCTAAAGTGGAATAATCATAAAAAATAGAATCTGCAATTATTGATGCCGCAATTGTTCCGGAAAGGATTGATCCTCCAGATGCTCTTTTAATGGTGGCGTTGGCTGTTAATGAAGTAAAATAAGTATTGAGGGTAGGAACAATCAACTTTGCATATCCTTTTGAAAAGGTTGGATTTGAGATGTCCGTGTTTACAACACCACCAAACGAAACTTTTAAAGTATCTCCAAACATAAGTCTGTCTTTTCTTACACTAGACATACTTATACTACCTGAGCCATCTACAACTCCATTGTTATCATTATCTACAAGACCAAAATTATTTCTTTCGGCCGAAAACGAAGAAAATACCATACCAACACAAGATGGATTTGGACAATGTAAATTAACAGAGGACGAAAAACAGTTCAATGACAAAACTGAAGAAGTAGGACAAGTGTTTGCAGCGTCAGGATTAAAACGCAAAGAAGTTGCGATAGTTTTATTTCCGCAACTTCCACCACTACCTGAATAATCAACTCCTTTTAGCTTAAACACTAATTCACTATTCGTAAAGCTCACTCCGGGCTTTGATGAAACTGGGAAACGAACTATTAAAGAGGAGGTGGTATTGGTAACAATAGTAAATCCACTCCAAAAAGTTGTTCGACCTGGAGTATACCATCTAACACCATCGCCACCAGAATTGTCAAATTCAATTCCTGAAGGCAATGTCAGTTCTACTTCATAGTAAGCGGCAGAGGATTGAACATATTGCCTAGAAGTGCCTCCATACGATTCTGCTGTTACATCAACAATAAATTCTTTTGTTTCGCCAGCATTAATATCACCCGGAAAATTAGAATTAACAGTTGATTTAGGAGCGTCTCCTCCCTCAATAAGTATATTAGAAGCTGTGTAATTAGTACCACACAAACTCTGGTAGGTAGCTTGATTTATTTTCATTCCACTCAACTCTGTAAAAACGTTTCCATACTGAGTTGTAGCAGAATTTGGGCAATAGTTGTATGCACAAAAATACATATCATATTGTACCCAAACCGTATCTCCCGCAGGAATAGTTCCGATTAATAATTTGAATGAATGGGGAAGTCCATTTATATTACAATTATTAGCAACGGTATTCCCTCCATTATTTCTTAGTACTACTCCCGACAGAATCGGCTTAACCAAAGCACCATTAGCTCCAACCTTATAACGAACACTAGCAGTATCAATATAATTTCGGCCAGCACCTGCAAATAAATTTACCAAATCAATCAATACATTAGTTGCATCTCCATTCCCTGAATTGATTATTCGTATTTTTTTTTGATTTGCGGAAAGACCTAAACATATTTTGTTTGTCGGATTATCCCTTACAAAGCTTAAGCTAGGTATTCCACCGGCATCTAATGCAATATCAAAATTAGCGCTTCCAACTTGGCAATCAGATGCTATACTATCACACTTCCAAGACACATATAAATTTGACGCTATCGACCCCGATGCAGAGCCACAAGTAAGCGGTGTTACATTATATTCTAATTCAAATGTTTCGTTTTTTTCAAAATAAATATCAAAATCCCCTATTTGTTTTATAAGTGTTGTGTCAAAGTTGATATACACGCTGTCGTTAGTTGGAGCTAAGGTTATATAACTTGAGTTAACAGAATAATTAGAAGAAGTAGGATCTATGGTAAAACTATTTACATCAACAGACAAACTGTTTGCATCAAAAACATCTACAAATTTGAACTTCTTCACATATCCAAAATCTTGATTGGTAATTCGAATAGTGCGAGCAACAACCGATGCAATAGATGCAGGCGAAGGAACATTAGAAACACCCAACACACTTAATGATGCACTTTGAATATTATACACCGGTGTGATTTTTTTATTCCCAATTTGAGTTGTTCCGTTGTAAACAAAAACAGTATCACGTGTTGTTGCGGCAGCACCACAGCTTACCAAACGACTAAAATTTATTGTAATGTTTTCGGCATTGACAACGGTGTCTAGCAAAAAACGAGGGCTACTTGAACTAGAAGTGTTGTCGTAAACAATCGATCCGGTTCCGCTTCGGGTATAAGAAAAATTTCCTCCATACGTAATATTAGCAGGCAAATGTACTTCCACTACTCCATTGGTTAAGCCGCCACCACCAGCCGTAAAAGAAAGCGACAGAAGGCTTCCATCGCCACAAACTACCGCAGGAGACGAAGATGTTATATTTCCCCAGATAATTGTTTGTGCATTGATTGAGTTAAAGAATAAAGCCAAAAGGCCAACTATAAAAAGAGTAAAACGAGTTTTCATATAGGTATTATTACTTTCAATTATCATATAATATAGTCATATTAGCTTTATTCGTGTTTACACTTCGGAAAGCTGGCTATTTCATATACTAGACAAATTAGAATTTATTTTTCCTTTAGTAGAAAAGAAATTATGGGTTGAATTTACACATTTTAGGGACAACTAATTTGTATTTATTCGCAAATAAAAATTTCCAAAAATTCTAACTTCACTTTTTCTCCAACTAAAAATCTACTATCCTTTGTATGTACCAACAACCTACAATTACCAACAGCAACAAGGATTTCATAATAAGCTCCTAAAAACGAAACCGCTTTCACAACTGCATCAACACTTCCTTTGCTAGACAGTTGAACATTCTCCGGGCGAATAACCAATTTATAGCGCTGGTTTATAACTAACTTTTGAGGTTCTATTTGAATTATAGAATTTTCTATTTGAACACGATTGGATTCTACAGCTACTGCATTCAAAACATTCACGGAACCTGTTAATCTTGCAACATATTCACTCTTCGGATACTTGTAAATATCTAAAGATGTACCAACTTGTATAAGTTGTCCATCTTGCATAACTGCAACCCTGTCGGCTAATGCAAACGCATCATTCGCATCATGCGTAACTACAATAGTTGTTATCCCAAAAGAGTCTATTATATCTCTCACCACCATTCTCATTTCCTTTTTCAATGTATCGTCTAAATTACTGAACGGCTCGTCTAGCAAAAGCAATAACGGCTCTGTTGCGAGTGTTCTTGCCAAAGCCAATCTTTGTTGTTGTCCTCCGGAAAGCTCGTGTGGGTAATAATTTCCCATGTTTTGCAACCCTACTTTTTCCAGATACAGTTGGGCTTTTACAGCTCTTTCCTTTTTTGGTAATGCACCCAATCCAAATGAAATATTTTCTAACGCTGTTAAATGTGGAAATAATGCATAATCTTGAAATACAAGTCCTATTCTTCTTTTTTCTGGTTGTATAAACACCTTAGAACTATTGAGCGTTGTATTGTTTAAAACAAACTCTCCGTCATTTAATTCTTCTAATCCTGCAATGGCACGCAAGAGTGTTGTTTTTCCACACCCACTTTTACCGAGCAAGGCAAGTATTTCTCCTTTTTTTAATTCAAGCGAAATGCCCGATAACACATCTGAGTGTGCATTCCTAAATCGCTTAGTAATGTTATGTAAGCTAAAGTAATTCACTTTCTAAAAAATAATTTATATAATACTAATACAGGAATACTGCTTAAAAGTATTATTATTAATGATAAGCCTGCAGCTTCACCAACCATCTCGTTCTTCGCAAGTTCAAATGACTTTGTTGCCAATGTTTCAAAATTAAACGGACGGAGAATAATAGTAAGCGGTATTTCTTTTAACACATTTATAAATACCAACAACCCTCCTACCAATATTGATTTTTTAAGTAACGGAAGATTTATTTTAAAAAACGAACTCCATTTTGATTTTCCAAGTAGTATAGCCGCCTCTATTACCTTTGTTGCAATTTTTTCGTTTTCGGAGTGAATAATTGTTAATGGGAAAACTAGAAAACGAACAACATACCCAAACACTAAGGCAATTGTTCCGCCTATAATCAATCCATTTTGCAAGTTGTAACCTTCATAATGCTGTGCGAAGTAATTATGAACAAAAATAAATGGAATTATAATTCCTATAGCTAACACTGCCCCAGGAAAAACATATCCAATACCTACAAATCGTGTTAGTAGTTTTTGAATCTTATTTTTTGATTCTACTACCGTGTATAAAAATAACAATGCCAAAGCAACAGCAATTACAGATGCCAACAATGACATTTTAATAGAATTAATAGCCCATTCAAAAAGTGTAGCTGAAACAATTGTTGTTTTGTAAATAGAAAACCAATAAATCTGTTGTGCAATAGGCAGAACAAAACCGAATATAAAAGGCACACAACAAACAAACAGCGCAACAACTAATTTGTATCCATTTAGTTTAATTCTGCTAACTGTAATGGTATTTGTGTCAGGTTGAGTGTATGCGCCCCTAAACCGCATTAGTTGCTCCACACCGATAATTACCATACTTATGAGCATAAGCAAAACAGCTAATTTGGTTGCTGCCAAAACATCATTAAAAGAAAACCATACTTGACAAATGGCTGTAGTAATTGTGTCAACACCATAATACTTCATGGCACCATAGTCATTTAGCAGCTCCATAAACACTATTGATGTAGCGCCTGCAAGCATTGGGCGTGCAAGTGGCAACGCAACCCAAAAAAATGTGCGCACGCTTGTGCTACCCAATGTTCTGGAAGCACCAAGCAATTTTACAGATTGATTTGCAAAAGCTGTTTTAGCAAAAAGATAAATATATGGATACATTATCATACTTAGTATTAGCACCAAAGAACGCAGCGACATAAAGTTTGCAAACACATTAGTATATCCTGTAAATTCTGTTGTATATAAGGAAAGAGGACTAGTAAAATCAAAAATTCCTGAATAGGAATAGGCTGCTACATAAGGTGGAATAGCCAATGGGAGCACCAATGCCCATTCAAAAAATGCACGCCCCTTAAACTCATATGCAGTAACAATCCAGGCGCAAGACACTCCAATTACGAATGAAATTAAACCAACACCAAGCAATAGAAGCATTGTATTGGCTAGATATCCTACAAGTACAGTATTGTACAAATGTTCCCAAATTTTATTCGACCCTCCCAAAAAATTAAATGTCAAAACAAGGATAGGCAGTAAAATAAGGATGGATATGATATAGGTTGTGATGGAAGAAAGAGAAAAATATTTTCTAAGATTGCTCATCCAGTTTCAATTTGTGTGTCTTGCAATTAAGAATGACATACCCAATATGATAGTATAAATATCAATTTTATTTCCAACCAACTTCGTTAAAAATCATCATTGCCTTTTCATGATTTTCCTCCAAGTGAGCAACTGCATTAAAGTCTGCCTTAAAAACACTCAATTGTTTCAACACTTCATTTGCTTGAACATTTCTATTCGCAGGATATTCACAATTTCTAATTGTTAAATATTCTTGAGCATCTTTACCCAGCAAAAATTTAATTAGCTGTATCGCGTTCTCTTTATTAGGAGAGCTGGCTGTTAGAGCAACTCCGCTTATATTAACATGCGTCCCACTTTCATTTTGATTCGGGAAAATAATTTTCAATTTGCTTGCAGCATCGCGTTCTGTTTTATCTTTTGACTGTAGAAGAAGTGCGTAGTAATATGAATTAACAATTGCTACATCCCCAACACCTGCAGCAACAGCCTTCATTTGATCCCTATCATTCCCTTTAGGTTCTCTCGCTAAATTCTGAACAATACTTGCGGCCCACTGCTTAGCAATAGTTTCATTTGTATTAAAAATAATGGATGATAAAAGAGCTTGGTTATAGCCACTTTCGGAGGAGCGAACCAATATTCTTCCTTTCCATTTTAGACTTGCAAGTTCTTGGTATGTGGCAGGTAATTTATTTTTTTCTAGGGTATTTATACATGCTAACACTCTCGCTCGGTATGTAAGTGCCGTCCAATAGCCGGAAGAATCTTTTAATTCCGAGGTAATATCAGAAAGTACATCAGAAGAAATAGGTTGTAATAAATTTTTCTGCTTTGCTCTAATTAATCGTTCTGCATCAACTGTAATAAAAACATCAGCAGGAGAATTCCCCCCTTCCAATTGTAATTTATTAATAAGTTCATCGGCTTTTGCTTTTATTAAATTTACTTTGATACCGGTTTGTTTTGTAAATAGTGCATACAACGAATCGTCAGACTCGTAATGCCTTTGAGAATAGACTGTAACCTCCTTCGCTGTTATTTGTTCGTCTGCATTTTCTGATTGATTGTTACACGAAAACAGAAGTAGTGAAATTGTTAGAAGTAGAAGTGCTTTCCCAATTCTTTTCATTTTGCGTATCCTTAATTGGTATAAGTTACAATAAAAAAACAGAATACTATTTCACTAGAAGCTTTTTATTAAAAAGATCTCTATCCCTTGAAGAACTAATGGGCGTATTAACATTTTGTGTTGGCATATCTCCAATATTTGTCCAACCGTCAATAAGTGTATTGTTCTCTGTTAAAGCCGGAAGCGCTCCTAGTGCATTGGCAATGGTAAACGTATAAGCTCCTCCTCCTGTAATAGCAAATACAATTGTACTGGCAACACCATCAGCATTCGATTGTTCTATAGCTTCGCGCAAAGAGAAATCTCCGGCAGAAAAATTTCCGTCAGATTCATCTACCAAAGTGCTTACTGTATAGGTTGTTTGGGTACAAATTGCAAACGAAAAGAATACTAAACAAGTAAGTAAGAATAAACGGCAACTTAAAATCATTGTTTTTAAGATACGAAAAGAAATGCCACTTTCTAATACAAAAAATGACAAATTATGAGTATCCGATACAATAAAAAACAACTACTTCTCTACACTTACCCGTATTCCCTCCGAATGTGTTGTAAACTCAGGCGCATACATACATTGGATGGTTGTGATACCATTAGAGAAATTTCCATAATGGCTAACTATCAATGGATATTCAAACACATATGTTCCTTTTGGCAAATACGAAATAAAGAAATTAGTAGCCGCATCGCGTGTACTTTCGTAATAACCCAATCCTCCTTGCCATTTGTAGCTACTTAGCACATTGGTAGGTTCAAAGCACGAAGCCCGCATGTCTTTTAGATGAACATATTCCATATTTCTGTCCACACGCAATTCTATTCGCACTTTTACTTTATCTCCGGGTTTTAATTTTGTTATATCTGTAATAGCCGTTAACACAGGTCCTTTATCCGAAACCGTTTCAACAAATAATTTTTTAGCAACTTTTAGTGGATTGTTTGTTGCACTTGGAATTTTATCTAACTGTTCAAAGTACTGCCAATACATAGCTCCCCAAGAAATACCTTCTTTAGTTTTTGCAATAGTAATATTTCCCATTTCTGGTTTTATATCGCTGCTTCTCCAAGTTGTTTTAAAATAGCCTGTTCCAGCTTCCACCTTTGTCCCATCCATTTTATAAGGATCGATTTTTGTTGTACCAAGGGTTATTTCAGAGTTTATTTCGGTATCTAACCAATCTTCACCTCTTAATAAAAGCGCATAGCAAGCTTCGGTTGTCGCTTTGGTTGTTTTCCAATCGTTCGTTTGCTTGTTTTTTAGCAACCAAGTTTTCAAGTCATTCACCACTTTGGTATCGTTAGCTATTTCATCAAATGCTTCAATTAGCATAGCATGGGATTCGATGGGCGATTCGTACCAATAGCCCGTATAGCTCTCCTTCCAATACATTCCCATCTCTTCGCTTACAATTGCATTTTCTTTAAGCGATGCAAGAATTTTTTTCGGTGTAGAAGAATCGCTGTACCTGCTCAATGCCAATGCTGCCATCCCTTGTAGGTATCTGCCATTTTTCAACCAATTTTTAGATGCTTGTGCTAGATAAAAATCAAATGCTGTCTTGTGCGAATTATCTACTGCTATATCTTTAAAATAGCTGCGTGTGTATAAATAATGAATTGCCATTTGATCAATCGTGTATTTATCAAGCATTTTGTACTTCTGCAAATCATTGTATCTGTCTTGCATGCGAGCATCTACATATTGAACCGCTTTTGTAAGCATATTCCAAACGGCTGCATTCTCACGAACAGATTTTATTTTTAAATGATCTAAATGTCCAAGTCCGCAAACAATATGCTGAGTTATGTACGCATCGTCCGGCATGCCTTCAAACCATGGCCATCCGCCATTAGAGGTTTGCATCTTTTGCAGTTTTTTTATTGCATACTCCAACTCCGAACTCATTTTATTTAAATCAAACAATAAGGCTACTCTGCGCTTACGCTCACTTTCATTCTTTGCTTGCAACACCCAAGGAGTTTCTTCCAACAAAAGCGCTTTCAGCTCTTTATTTTTCTCTAGATTAGATAGCAACGCATCCGGAGATTGTGTTTTCCAACTCTCAAACACCGCTTTAATTTTAGGCTTAGAATTGGCTATATGATGCGCAATAGCATTTGCATAATATCGGCTAAATGTTTGTTCAGCACATTCATACGGATACTCCATTAAATATGGAAGAGCTTGAATTGCGTACCATGCAGGATTACTTGTAAACTCTAATGTTAATGCATGATTACGAAGCGTGGTCGATTTATTATTTTGCGAAATAAATTTATCGAATGTATATGTTTTTGTCTGCTTTCCTCTAATTGGCAGTGGAAGTGCCTCTGTAACCAACATTCTATTGGTTAATACAGGAATTGTCATTTCCTCCCCATCACTATAATCAGCTGTTTTTGCAACAACTTTATAGGTAACCGCCTCTGCATTGTCGGGAATTATTACTTCCCAATCCGTTGAAATACTTAATCCGCCTTTTACCGTAAATGATTTTAATGCATTAGTATTTTTAAAATCCGCATCTATCGCTTTACCTGAGAACGGATCTATTAAAAACAATTGCACTTGTCCCGACTGTTCTTTATCTGAGAGATTGGTAATTTTCGAAGAGAAAAATAGTTTATCTCCTTGTCTAAAAAAACGAGGTGCGTTAGGAACTACCATTAGCGGTTTTTGCGTAACAACTTCATTTTGTGCCAGTCCAAATTTTAAATCTTTGGTGTGCGTAAAAGACATAAACTTCCATTTTGTAAGCGCATCCGGAATGGTAAACTTAATGCTGATTTCTCCATTCTCATTAGTTTGCAGCTGCGGAAAGAAAAATGCTGTTTCGTTAAAATTACTGCGGACTTTTACATCCGAGAAATCGGGAGTCACTTTCTTTCCTTGCTCTAGAGCATTTCCAACAACAGCTTCATCTTTGCTATTAGTAGCCTCTGCTTTGCCCATCATTGCAGGCGCTGCTGTCATTGCCATTGCGGCACTTCTTTTCTTAACAGATTTCCCATCTCCACCACTAGGAGCCATTTCGTCCATTTCAGCACCTTCTGCTTCCATGCTCATCATAGCAGGAAGTCCACCTCTGGCGCCTCTAAAATTATAATAATCTCCACCAAAACCAAGACCAAACCAATTGAGTTGATGATAGTTTTTAAACAACTGGCTTTGATAGGTATTCCAATTACTGGCTAACAATACCGACTGAGAGGAGGCAAAAGTTGAACTTGCATTCCAAGTAATACGCGAATAATAATTTTGATAGATAGAAAAATACCAGTTGTGAGGCTTAAATGCATCTAAAGATGCGTCATACATTCCTGCCAACATTTCAGCAACTACTTTTTCTCCTTTTTTACCTTTTACTTTTAATGTCCATTCTTCGGCACTTCCCGGCAACAGTTTGTTTCTAAATGTTTCGAAAATGATATCTAACTCCTTATTGGTGTATGGAACTGTAATGATTTGATTGTGGATGTATGTCCTATTTTCTTTCGCGTAGAAAAAGTGTATTGCAAAATTACCTCGATGTTTTTCTTCGATAGGAATTTCGATTGTCTTTTTCTCGTTAGACAGAACAAGCGTTTCACGCTTCTCTATTTTTCCGTTGCTTTCAATTTCGTAAATAATGCGGGTGTTGGGATACGAAGAACCAATGCTCACAACGGCTTTTTCTCCTGGCTCTCCTTTTATCTTTTCAGCAACGAACCAGTCGGCAGTTAAATAAGGGAGTGATTTTTCCTCATTACCAAACAACGTAAAATAATTAATGGACTTTACATCTGCTCCGTATTTATCTTTAGATGAACCTTCAATTACATAAACACCTTGCTTCCATTGTTTGGAGAAAGATTCCAGATTAATTGTTTTTTCTTTAGCTGTATTAAAATCAATCGCTGCAATTTTGGTTTCCTTCGCCCAACTAGAAAATTCCCGCTCGTTAGCATATTCATCAGATGGAAACAACTTATCAAATTCGGTTTTCGACAAAAGTTGTTTTTCCGGTTCGCTCCAATTACGCTTGCGATATATTTTAGAAGGAGATGCAAGTTTATAGATAGTTATTTCTCCAACCGCAGGTTCCGGCTCTCCGGAAAGGTTAGTGGTCTTAATTTCAAGATTAGTCAGTTTCTCTTTTGAAACATACTCACTGCAATCAATTTCTAGCAACAATGCCTTATAGCCAACAGAAACAACCGTTTCGGACGAACGTGTTTCTCCATTTATATCTGTTACATCCGCATAAATAGTAAAATTAAATGTTGGGTCAAATTCTTTAGAAACACTTTTGTCAGCTATGGCATTAAAATTAATAACAAATGCACCAGTATCATTTGTTGCAACAACACCATTCGCTATTTCCATTTCCGCTGAAGTAGGCGCATAACCTCTCCACCAATAGCACCAATAAGGAAAGCGAGCATTGCGCACTATTCTGTATTTAACAGAAGCGCCATCAATTGAGGCTCCGGAGTATGCTTTTGCTTTACCTATTATTTCTACATTATCATTTAACTTATAGCTTCCATTTGCCTTGTTAAATACCACTTCAAATTTTGGACGCTTGTATTCTTCAACGGAAAAAGAAGTGTTACCATTTTCGTTACTTATTTGCATCATTCCAGTAGCAGATCCCATTGGAGCAACAAAAGATCCGGAAAAGGTTCCGTATTCATTTGTTTTAAGATTTAAAGAAGATACTTTTTGATAGTTGGCATCATAAAAAGTAACAACAGAAGAATGATTCGTTTTAATCGCATGTTCGTCATTCGTTTGCTCTAATACCAGCCCTTTGAAGTAAATAGTTTGTCCGGGACGGTATATTGAACGGTCGGTAAATAAAAAAGTTCTTGTTTGTTTTCGCACTTCATTGTTTCGTTTGTACAAATACAAATCATTCATTGCCCACAACGTGTCGCCTTTATGTACTAATTGCAAATCGTAATTTCTATAACTCCCCTTTTCTGTAATTACACAACTGCCATCTTTGTTGGTTACATAGGTCACTCCTTTTTTTCGCTTGTACTGGCGGGCAGAATAGTTATACTCGGTTTCCCACAATGTAATAGCAGTTTTAGCTATCGGCAATCCGGATGTTCTATCAAATACAAAAATTTCAGAACCTCCATCATCTATATTTTTTTTTGCGTAGCCAATATTCGAAATTGTTTGCTCTAAAAATGCAACACCGTTGTTACGCATTTCAAACGAGCTACTGTTGCTGCATAGTATAGCATATCGACCGGAAGAAAGTTTAGGCGTTTTTATTTCTGCGGTATGACTGTAATAGTCTGAATCAACCGGCAAATCTACACTCCACGTGTGAAGCGGAGTTAGGTTAAGTAATTTGTTAACGTATTGTTCGTTGCCGTAATTCTCTGTGTGCTGCATTTCACTGAAATCATTTCTTACTTGCATTATTCTAAAATATAATTTAGAGATGTTGGTGTAAGAAACAAGTAGCTTTCCGGTTTCCTCCTTAGGCAAAACCTGATCCGCCTGAATAGAAAGGTTTTTGAAGTTAATTTGATTTTTAAGTACGGTACAATTATTAGCTCCTAATGTATTTGGATATTTTTTTATTCCTTCTTCACAAAGTGCTAACGCAATTTTTTTATCCCACTTGTGTTCGGCAGATTCTTTAGGTTTATAGTCGGCACTTGTACCAATATAGTATTTTGCAAGCTCGTAACACACTTCTGCATAAAAAGGATGATTGGTACATTTTGTTTTTAAAGAAGTTAAGGTATTTAAATAGGCTTGATTCTTATTTTCCAAAACCGAGTGATTATACACAAACTGTATTCTTGCCAGATCAATGTCATAGAGCGCGTCCGGCTGTTTGTCGGTGAGGTGCAAATTGATTAGTTGTTGAAACAATTTCAATGCCATTAATTTATTAGAAGCGGAATCTTTGTGTTGAATAAGTTGCTTAGCAAAAACGGGAGCACTATCGAAATGGCGAACATCATTTAATTCGAAGGAATATACAGGTTTTGTCAATTCCGATTCAGTAGTTGAATAATAGCTTAAGGCTTTATTGGCAACAAAATCAAACAGTGTGGGGCGCAAGGCTTTAGAAGTTGAATCGTAAGAAATCAATATTTCCTCGAAGTCAGCGATAGAAGTATTACACAACAGATCTTTGTTAGCAAGCGATTGAGCATAGTGAAAATTTACCACCTCCGAAATTTTTGCCAAATCCCATGTTTCAATATCGGATTCCGTAACGGTTGCACGAGTCGTTCTGTCTAAAAATTTCCAACGATTGTTTTGATAGTATTGCCAGTATATATCAGCAGTTATAGAATGAAGTATGTTTTTTGTGGGAGCTGAACTTTTCTCTATTTCCTTATTTAGCTTATCAACGGTTGTGCTAAAGAAATTTTCATCTACATACGATGTTAGCTTTAATTGATGTAAAATTGCTTTAATAGATTGTATTGAATTTTTATCGGAAATAGATTTTTTGTAAATATCATCAACCACTTGCAATGCTGATTTCGCAAGTCCTTCGTTAGTAAGCGAATCGACTTTTTCCCAGTCTTTCTTGTATGTAGCAGCCGGCTTCCCATCTGATTTATCCGAAGTTTTATACATAATAGCGGCTGTTGTTGTTAGAATTGCTAGAATTAAAATTAGTACTACTAAATATATTCTTCTCATAATTTATAATGTATTCAATATGATGTAATTTAATGCAAAAATCTATAAAACACCTACAAAATGAAGTAGGTAAAGCGAATGAGAAAAGAGTACCCTATGCAACCATTCCTAAAATACATACTTGTTATTCCAAATAATATCTTTTACCATATTCTTTAGTGTTTGTCCGGCATCTAATATCATAGACGGACTGGAAGGAAATGGCATAGGTGCCGAACCTTGCAAAATTTTGTGCTCCGGTTTTAGTGCTCGTAAATCTCCGGAAATATATCCTGACCGATGTTCAAAAATAGATTCTGCTGTTATTGGAGCCGTTTTAATTAATTGACCTGTTTTTAAATTCATAAAATCTAATGAACCGGAAACCATGGCTCTTTTACTCTGCTTAGTTTCTTTTACCATACAACTTATGGTTGTGTACTTTGGCACTTTGATGTCATTTCCGGCACTATCTCGTTTTACATTTCCTTTTGCATCTAGCACATATTGCCAACCATCTTCTACTTGTATAGAATTAGTGTGAGTGTTCTCCTTAACCAACTCGGGAGTTACATCAATCGTTTTAAGATTAACCAGTATCCCAAAATCATAAAACTTAGTGGAGTCGAATGTAGTATTGTAGTTTGTCCAATCTTTGTTTAATTCATATAAACTTATCTTTGTCAGTTCTTGCTCAAATCCTTGGGGCATAATCATACCGGTATTATTCTTCATCACAAACAAAACTTGATTTGTTCCTTCGTACCGAGCTTGATTCAATTTTTGATCAACATCTTTGTAAATAGAAAAATAATCTTTTACTCGCTTAAAATCATAATATGCATTTCGAGCATCTACTCTTGTTTTTCTTTCTAGCAGCTGACTTCCGTGTACATAATAATATTCGGCAGCTTTTTGCTTCGCAACAATTAGCTCATTGTCATAGTTTACCAAATCTATTTTTAATTTTCTACCGGCTTTTTTTTCAATGAATGGGATAGCTCGTTCTACAATCTCTTGCCTATCTTTTAAGCAACTGTATTTATTAAATATGTCATCCCACGAATCAGGCCTTCCTTCTTTTTTCAAAAACTCAATTTGTGTTCTATCCTTATCATTCGCAATGCTATATGCCTGTTCTAAAACAGAAATCTCTTTATCTAAATTTTTCTTTCTATTTTTTTTTAGTTGTTTTATTGCCTTAGTAATAGCAAAATCATATTGCCCATTATAAAGCAACTTGGTAGATTTTTGGCAAGACGTTCCAAGTAAAATAGCTACAACTAAAATGGTTGTAAACAACTGGTTGATACGAAAAGAGTTCATGGTTTATGTTTTACTAACTCAATACCAATTCTATGCCAAAGTTGGAGAAGAATTTGTAATAGCTTTAAAATCAGTCAATTTTGACACTTTAGACACTAGTTCTTGGATTGCAATTCGCTCTTGCTGCATTGTATCTCGGTAGCGAATAGTTACTGTATTATCTTCTAATGTTTGATGATCTATCGTAATACAGAATGGAGTACCAATGGCATCGTGCCTTCTATAACGTTTCCCGATAGAATCTTTTTCTTCGTAATGACAGTAGAAATTATACTTTAATTCGTTGTAAATTTCTTTTGCTTTGTCATCCAGTCCATCTTTTCCCATCAATGGCAAAATTGCAATTTTAACTGGCGCTAAAAATGGAGGAATTCTCAATACTACACGACTAGTTCCATCCTCTAACTTCTCTTCTTTATAAGAAGCAGACAAAACCGCTAAGAACATACGATCGAGACCCACTGATGTTTCTACAACATACGGCACATAATTTTGATTTAATTCCGGGTCGAAATATTGTAATTTTTTTCCTGAAAATTTTTCGTGACTCTTTAAATCGAAATCGGTTCGGGAATGTATTCCTTCTAGTTCTTTAAATCCAAATGGGAAATTAAATTCTATATCACAAGCAGCATTCGCGTAATGCGCTAATTTAATATGATCGTGAAAACGATAATTCTCTTTAGAGAAGCCTAATGCTTCGTGCCATTTTATTCTAGTTGTTTTCCAGTATTCATACCATTGCATTTCTGTTCCGGGGCGAATAAAAAATTGCATTTCCATTTGTTCGAATTCGCGCATACGGAAAATAAATTGGCGTGCTACAATCTCGTTTCTAAAGGCTTTTCCGGTTTGTGCAATACCAAACGGAATTTTCATACGTCCCGTTTTTTGTACGTTTAAAAAATTTACAAAAATACCTTGCGCAGTTTCCGGGCGCAAATAAATAGTTCCGGAGTCTTCGCTTACAGAACCCATTTGCGTAGAGAACATTAAATTAAATTGTCGAACATCAGTCCAATTGCGGCTTCCGGATATTGGACAAACAATTTCTAAATCGACAATAATTTGCTTTACCTCTGCCAAATCATTGTTCTCTAATGCTGTTTTAAAGCGAGTATTTATTTCGTCAATCTTTGTTTGGTATTCAACTACGCGTGGATTGGTCTCTTTGTAAAGCTTTACATCAAATGTCTCGCCAAATCGTTTAGCTGCTTTCTCAACTTCTTTCTCAATTTTCGTTTCAATCTTTGCAACATGCTCTTCAATCAATACGTCTGCGCGGTATCTTTTCTTTGAATCTTTATTATCAATCAATGGATCGTTAAAGGCATCCACATGTCCGGAAGCTTTCCAAATTGTAGGATGCATAAAAATGGCAGAATCAATGCCTACAATATTATCGTGCATATACACCATTGATTTCCACCAATACTCACGAATGTTTTTTTTCAGTTCGGCACCGTATTGACCGTAATCGTAAACCGCACTTAATCCATCATAAATCTCGCTTGATGGAAAAATAAATCCATACTCTTTTGCGTGAGAAATAATATTCTTGAATAAATCTTCGTTGTTTGCCATACTAATAATTTAGAGCCCTAAAATAGTTGATTTTTTAGAGTATTGGAAATTGCATACTAACGGGGAATAAAACAATTACCGGATAAGTGAAACATTTCCTTTTAGAGATATTGAACTGCCTAAATGATCGCTACCGGTTATAAGATAGGAATAGACCCCAGTATCGGCAGGTTTATTTTGAAAATACCCTGTCCAATATTCTTTTGGGTTGGTAGTCTCAAAAACTTTTTGTCCCCAACGATTATAAAGTGTAACATGCAACGACAATACGCAATTCACTCCTTTTATTTCTAAGTTATCGTTTTGTCCATCATTGTTTGGTGAGAATGCGTTAGGAACAAATAATTCTTGGTCGCAGGGAGTTTCAACTGTTATATAAACAGAATCTATTGCAGTACAATTATTATTGTCTGTAGCCTCTACATAATACATGGTAGATACCGTTGGGCTTGCAAGCGGGCTTGCACAAGTTGTACAACTAAGCATTGCTCCGGGAGACCAACTATATGTTACCCCTCCTGTAGCATTCAATGCAACACTTTGCCCATAAGGAATAGTAGTATTATTTCCTGCATCCACAGCAGGGGAAGAAGCGGTAATAGTAACAAAATCTACACTACTACAATTCCCGTTGCTTACGGTTACATTATACACAGCGGTATTGACAGGTGTTACAATAACAGTAGCCGTTGTTTGCCCTGTACTCCACAAATATGTTACCCCTCCAGATGCTGTAATTGTAGCGGTTTGGGACGCACACACAATCTGGTCTATTCCGGCATCTGCAGTTGGAGACAACATTACTTGAATAGTTACAGAATCAATAACCGGGGGACACACTCCATTTGAGGCCGATACAGTATAAGTAGTATTTGATGTTGGCGAGATAGATACAGATGCTGTTGTAGAACCATTGCTCCAACTGTAGTTTGCAGCTCCACTTGCACTTATAGTTGTCAATTGGCCTGCACAAATTGTCGTATTACTGCTTACACTAAGCGTTGGAGGAACATCTACTGTAATTGCAATAGATGATGTATCCAAACAATACTGACCGAAAACAGTTAATGAATACAAGGAATTAGTAGTTGGAGAAACAACAATGGAAGTGCCCGTTCCGCCTATACTCCACAAATAATTAGTAGCAGCTGCCGCAGAAAGTGTAGCCGATGATCCGGAGCAAATAGATGAAGTACCTGATATAGCAGCAATTGCAGCCTCCGAAAAAATAGTTGCTGAGTCTTTTGCCATACAAAATCCATTTGAAACCGACACTGTATAGATTGTACTTACCGATGGCGACACATTAATTGCTGATGTTGTAGAGCCATTGCTCCAACTATAATTTGTTCCACCACCCGCTGTAATAGTTGCTGATTGACCATTGCACACTGTGTCGTTTATACTAATACTAACCGTAGGTTGCGGGACTACAGAAATAGCAAGCGAAGAAGAAGAAACACATCCTAGTGCATCCGTTCCGGTAACAGTATAATTAGTTGCAGTTGTGATACTACATGTTACGCTAGCACCTATAGTAGCACTAAGTCCTGTGGATGGTGACCAACTATAGGAAGTAGCGCCACTTGCAGTTAAATCAGCAGCAACTCCGCTGCATACAGACAATGGAGATACTTGCACAGTAGGCAATGGATTAACCGTAATGTAAAGATTTTTATATATCGTATCTGCTTCGCAAAAATTGGAGGCGATAAGAGTTACACTATATACTCCTTGATTAGTATAATAAACATTTGCCGGATTCTTTTGGCTAGAGGTTGGCACCGCTGACCCTTGAAATGACCAATTCCACTTTGTAACTGGGGTATAATAATTATAAGACAAATCTGAAAAATTGATACTATCTCCCACACAAATTACACTATCGCTTACTGTAGCCTGTGCAATTGGGTTATATATTATTTTCCTATACTTCTGAATAATGACTTCTGTTCCACCGGCTTTTACAGCTTGGTAATATGCCCCTCCTCCAGGATTCTGTAGTGGAGGAACCGGATTAATACCATTTTGAAATCCGGTTAAAAAAATTGTTTGGGGTGCAGAAAAAGAAATTCCATACATCGCATCTTGATCCAAAGTTGATCCACAAAACGTTGCATGCTTTCTTGCACTTGCATTACTAAACTGCAACAAAAAACTTTCTCCTGCTTCACCATTTGCAACATTCCCCTTAAAATATCCCCCACATCCATCTGTTGGAAAATCGACAGATATGGCACTACCCGTAACCCATACATCTCCTGCATTGTCAGTCACTACACCCCAAGCTTCATCCCCAGGAAAGTTAACTGGATTACTACCTCCATAATAGGTTGACCACTGCATTGCGGCATTGTTATCCAGTTTTACAATCACACAATTTCTATAATTATTTGTCGATGCTGTACCAAGTGTTCCTTGAAAAAAAGCTCCACCTCCGGGATTCATAGTTGGGAAATTTGTAGAGTTTGAAGCGCCCACCATCACTATATCATTGGCAACACTTGCATCTACATCGTAAAACATATCGTATTGAGCAGAACCTCCAACATACGATGCCCAAACCAATGCATGGCTACTGTTAAACTTTATTGCAAATGCATCGTATTGACCGGCATTGGCAACTTGGTTGTACGCACCAGTCAAATTTTGTGTTGGAATATTAGTAGAAGTAGTCATGCCTACCAACCACAAATTATTTGAGTTATCTATATCTATTGCCATTGCTTCATCTAAAGCAGTACCTCCGTAATAGGTTGACCAAACTAAACTATCGGCAGCATCAAACTTCCAAATAAAAAAATCCCAAACACCTCCATTGTGTGTACCGTCAAAATAAGCACCACCACCGGGATTTACGAGCGGCATGTTTGTAGAATTAACACGACCAGTTACATATTTGTTGCCCAAATTATCTGTCTTAATTTCGCGTGGAAATTCTTGTAAAGAACCTCCTACAAATGTTGCCCAAAGTCGAGTTCCAGTATTATCAAACTTTACAACAAAACCTTCTCGAGAACCACCACTCACAAGTTGATTGTAAGCTCCCGGCTTACTTTGTGTAGGGAAATCAGCAGCAGAAAATGTGTTCCCTGTCATATATAAATTGCCGCTATTATCAACAGTTACATGAGGGATTTGCTCTGTTGATGTGCCTCCATAATAGGTTACCCAAAGCAGAACTCCTGTTGTATCAAACTTTAGAATAAAGTCATCCCATTCATCATACGCCTGAACATATGCTGTTCCCCCGGGATTAACCGTAGGGAATCCTGTTCCAGCCGTATATTCTATTGTTTCCCCTGCCACATAAACATAACCATTATGAGTAGTAATATCAAAAGCCATATCTTCCGTATTAGAACCTCCAAAAAATGTGCCCCAAATAAGTACCGGAGGGTCGATTACGAGTTGCTGATGTTTATCGTAATTAGAAACATTAAAGTGTACATTGTTATTTTGTATTTGGTAGGAAGCAGCTATTTTCTTTTCATTTTGGAAACAAAAAAGTTTTCCTTCTTGTATTTTTCCAAAGGGTGTTTCAAATTGAATTGATTGATTATTCTCCAATGTATTTATTTCATCAATACCATCGTATTTTAGTTGTATCTGATTGGCATTTGCACCGGGATGAACCACAAAGTCGTATTTCAAACCATTCTCATTTATGCCATACAATACCCAATCGATACCGGGATACACGTTACGTATTGTAATTTTTTTATGCTTTTTTACTTGAGTAACTCCTTTTGGACAGTGTCCCAAATAATAGTTATAACTCTCTATGGATGGCTCTTCTCCTACTATATTATTTCTATCAATGTTCGCACCCTCTATTAGCATATCAAAACGGAAATATGCTATCGAATCAAGTACTACGCCTGTTTTTTCAACATCCACATTCAAGGCAAGCTGTTGACGGTCTTTTCGAGATGTGGTATTAGTTGCAGGCTTGCTTAAATAATAAACAAGTCCCTTATTTGTAACAAAAAAGCGAGTCGTTCCAAAATGTCCGGCATAATAAATATCTTGATCAAAACCTTCCGGAGATTTAATTTGACCCAAATTGGGTTCTAAATAAACGAATTTGTTTTTCAGCCAACCTTCCGTATCAGAAAACCCGGCTGACATAGAATTGAGAGTTATAGAAATGAAGCAAAGAAATATGAGTGAATATAATGTACTGTTAGTTTTCATGCAAAAAATTTGTGGTATAGGAATAGTGAAACAGGATGTGTTTTGTGCAGGTCAAACAACAATATAATATACGTTTTTTTTGAAACTCTACCAAAAACAGGGTCAATAAAAAAGGGAAGCTGTTTTTAAACAACTTCCCTTTTTTTATAAAAATTTGAAATTTATGCCATCTCTTTATCTTTTACTTCCGGCACCAATTCTGCATCTACCAATATTCTTCCGCAATGTTCGCAAACTAATATTTTCTTACGCATTCTAATATCCAATTGTCTTTGTGGTGGTATTTTATTAAAACATCCTCCGCAAGCATCTCTTTGTACGCTTACTACTGCCAACCCATTTTTTGCGTTAGAGCGAATACGTTTGTATGCTGTAAGTAATCTTTCTTCTATTAAAGCAGATGCAGTCTTTGACTTTTTCAATAAAGCATCTTCCTCTTTTTGAGTTTCAGCCACAATCTCATCCAACTCTTCTTTTTTATGCTTTAAATCCTTCTTTTTGTCGTTAAACTCTGTTTTTGCAGATTCTATCATCTCGGCTTTAGCGGCAATAGTCGCTTTAGCTTCTTTCATTCTTTTTTCTGCAAGTTGAATTTCCAAATTTTGGAATTCTATCTCTTTCGTAATAGAATCGTACTCTCTGTTATTTCTAACTTTACCTTGTTGCTCAGTATATTTTTTTATTTGCGATTGAGCATCTTTAATCGCATTCTTTTTGTCGTTAATACTTTGTTCTAACGCCTCAATCTCCGCAGTAAAGTTATTAAAACGTGTTTCTAAACCGGCAACAACATCTTCTAAATCGCTAACCTCTAATGGAAGCTCGCCTCTAACTGTTTTTATTTTATCAATCTTAGTATCTACCAGTTGTAATTGATAAAGTGCTCTTAACTTTTCTTCAACCGATACATCTGATTTTTCGTCTGCTTTATTCTTAGCCATTTTAAAAATAATTTATTGAGTTAGTATTTACACCCGTTAAGTGAACGGCAAAGGTAGGAAATTTTCTTAAAATAAACGCTTTTATTAATTCGGGGGTAAATTGCTCACTTTCAAAGTGTCCGATATCAGCTATCACAATTTTTTTATCTGCATCAAAAAACTGATGGTACTTAACATCTGCAGTTATAAACAACTGACAATCAGAGTATATTGCTTCGTTTAACAAAAAACTACCGGAGCCTCCGCAAACTGCAATTCTTTTAATTGATTTACCTAATAAGCTTGAGTGGCGAATAACAGTACAATTTAATTGGGCTTTAATTAATTGAAATACGTCTTTTTCAGAAAGTTCGCTTTCTAACTCTCCCACCATTCCCGAACCTACGGTAGTGGAATTATTATCCAAAGAAATTATATCATACGCCACCTCTTCGTACGGATGGCTTGCAAAAAGTGCCGAAACTACTTTGCTTTGCAAATACGATGGAAATATCGTTTCTATTTTTTGTTCTTTTTCTTGGTGGGGCACATTTTGTTTACCTACAAAAGGATGGCTACCCTCCAACGCCCGAAATGTTCCAAAGCCATCGGTATTAAACGAACAGTGGTCATAATTACCTATATGCCCCGCACCCGCTTCGTATAAAGCAGCTCTCACTTTATCTGCATGTTCCGAAGGACAAAAAGTAATTATCTTTTTCAAGAGTTTTTGCTTGGGGGCTAAAACCTTACAATTAATCAAGCCCAACTTCTCTGCAATTTTTGCATTTACGCCATTGCTCACATTGTCAAGATTGGTATGCATTGCGTAAATAGCAATATCGTTTTTTATTGCCTTTAGTATGGTTCGTTCGATGTAATTTTTACCGGTAATTTTTTTAAGTCCGCTAAAAATGATGGGGTGATGGGCTACAATAAGGTTACACTTTTTTTGGATAGCTTCTTCTACCACATCTTCTATACAATCCAGAGCAACAAGAACCGATGTAAGCTCTGTTTCTTTATCGCCTACCAACAACCCACAATTATCGTACTGTTCTTGATAAGCCAGAGGGGCAATTGACTCTAAATAATTTGTGATGTCTTTAATTTTAAGTTTCATTCTATTTAAAATAATAAAAGTTATGATTTAATAAAATTGAAATTAACCAAGTAATGAACTATTGTTGATTACTGTTAAGAGCTATTAACATAAATTTTATTTTGTTGAAAACTCAGGCTAACCTTTTCTATTTTTCTTCGTTAAATTAAACAAAAAACCTAGAAACCTATGGACTATTCACAATTTCAAGCCTACAAAGAATTACCTTGCAGGTTTAAACTTAAAAGTGGGAAAGAAGTGTATGGTGTAGTGTGGGAACAAAAAAACAACGAAGAGCCTGAGTATTATTTTGCAAGCTACAACACGTTTAGCAAAATAAAATCCACTTCTAATTTAACAGGGAACAATTATTCGATTTACAAAGTGTCATTGGAAGACTTGGGTTACGCAGAGCCTATGGCGCTTGTAGCAGCATAACCAAGTTTGTTTTTTAGCAAGCATTTCTAAATGGCAATTTCTGTGTTAGCTTTGCAAGAGTTTTATATCTTGTAAGTATGCATTGGTTTAAGATTCTTGCTTTTGTATGTATTAGCAACTTTGCGGCATCACAACAGATTGCGTTTAATAAGGAATTGTCTAATTTTTGTAATACGGCTATTTCCAACTCAAAAAAGATTTCCAAAAAAAGAAAAGCAGTACTCAACAATATTGCCATTGAGCTATTAGAAAAAAAGCACATTGTATATGCTTGTAAAACAAATACACGCAGAACACAGCTGTTGCAAACCTGGACACAAACTGCCTTTTATTACTATGGTGTGGTGGATAGAATTGCGTTTTCTTATGGCGATTCTATTGCAGATATTTATCCCGGAGTTGTGGATATTCTAAAGCAATCCGGATTCTATTATGCCGAATCGAACACTATTCCTAAAGGATATACAATTTCGCTAAACAACAATGCACCCGAATATATAATTGCCCCAAAAAACACCTTAGGAAAAATAAATAGCGAAACCACCATTCTCATTAACATCTGCTCATCGGGCGAAACATTTGCTGACCAAAAAATGAGCTACTTAAAGCTGCCTTATAAAACACCCACCGAATTCGAAGCAAAAAAAAACGAACAAGAAAAATACATGGAACTTAATAAAACCATTGCTACCGAAATGTTTTATATGGTTTCTAAATTGCTAGAACTACAGCAATTAAAAAAGAAATAACCCCGTTTTAGTTTGAATTTCAGCCTCAGCGGACATCTAAGAGGCAATAACTTGCTCAGCTAAGTTGTTCAACTCCACTACCTCTCCCGGCTTTAGATTGTTTAAATAAACAGCACCTATTCTTACTCGAATAAGGCGTAACGTTGGAAAACCAACCGCAGCAGTCATTTTGCGAATTTGTCTGTACTTGCCTTCTGTTAAAACAATAGAAATCCAGGTGGTGGGGCCGTGCCTTTCGCTACGTATTTTTTTGCTTCGCTCCGGAAACAAAGGGGTCTCAGTTAAAATAGATGCATTACAAGGAAGTGTTGTATATTTTTCTCCCTGAATACTTATATCAACTCCTTGCCTTAGCTTTTCTATTGCGTGGGTTGTTACAATTCCATCCAATTGAACATAATACTGCTTTTCTATATTTCTGCTTCTTATCAGTTCGCTTATTCTTCCATCGGTAGTTAGCAACAACAACCCTTCGCTATCTTCGTCTAAACGACCAATGGCCATTATTCCTAGCGGAAAATCAAACAACTCGCCTAATAGTTTTTTATTCTTATGCTCACACACAAATTGGCTCAAATAACCATAAGGTTTATAAATTAAGTAGTGGTGGTGCGTCACAATTCAAAATTTTGCACAAAGATTACATTAAATTAACATTGTTTGTATAACTTGTTTGCTTTGTTATTACAAACAATAAAAGTATATGGGTGTTAAAACAGCAACATTAATTAACAGAGATATTAGTTGGTTGTCTTTCAACGACCGTGTATTGCAAGAAGCAGCAGACACAGCGGTTCCGCTAATAGAAAGAATCAAATTTTTGGGAATTTTTTCGAATAACAGAGACGAGTTTTTCAGGGTGCGCGTAGCCACCATTAAAAGAATGACCAAAGCCGGCAAAAAGGCTAAGGAGCAACTAGGGCAAGACCCAAAAGATTTGTTGGAAAAAATTCAAAAAATAGTCATCATCCAACAAAACAAATCAGACAAAATTTACACTCAAATTTTAAAGGATTTAGAGCGCAATAATATTTACATCATAAACGAAAAACAGTTAAATACCGAACACCAAAATTTTGTAAAAGCGCATTTCTTGGACAATGTCCTTCCATCGTTATTTCCTATTATGTTGGACAGCGCTCCGGACTTTCCTTATTTAAAAGACAATACAATATATCTGTTGGTGCGGCTTACCAAATTTGGCAAAGACAAAAAAAGCAAACATTCACTTATAGAAATTCCAACAACTGGCGCAAATCGTTTTTTGGTTTTACCATCTGCAAAAAACAAAAAGTACATTATTTTAATTGACGATGTTATTCGATTTTGTTTGGATGATATCTACTCGATATTCGACTACGACTCCATAGAGGCGCACACCATAAAGCTTACAAGAGATGCAGAATTGGATATAGACCAGGATGTATCAAAAAGTTTTGTAGAAAAAATTTCGAAAAGTGTTAAGAAAAGAAAAAGAGGTCAGCCGGTACGATTAACGTACGATTGCGAAATTAGCAAGGACATGCTTACGTATCTTACCAAAAGATTAAAGCCGTTAAACGAGGAAAATTTAATACCGGGTGGTCGTTACCACAACTTTAAAGATTTTATGAATTTTCCTGACTTAGGCAGAAAAGATTTAAAATACACAATCCCGCATCCCCTAAGTCACCCGTTTTTAGACATACACAAAAGTGTTTTTAAAACGGTGCGAGAAAAAGATATACTGCTTACATTTCCGTATCAATCCTACCAACATATTATCGATTTTTTACGTGAAGCATCTATCGACCCAAAAGTAGAAAGCATTAAAATTACGCTGTACAGAGCCGCAAAAAACTCTAACATTATTAATGCGCTCATAAACGCCTTAAAGAACGGCAAACAGGTTACAATTGTAGTAGAGTTGCAAGCACGGTTTGATGAAGAAAACAACATTTACTGGGCTAACAAACTGCAAGAAGAGGGCGCTACGGTAATATTTGGCGTGCCGCATTTAAAAGTACATTCCAAGCTTTTCAGTATTGTTAGAAAAGAGAACAACAAAAAAGTTGTGTATGCGCACGTTGGCACCGGAAATTTCAACGAAGATTCGGCAAAAATATACAGCGACTTTAGCTTACTAACAGCCGACAAAAGAATTACAGACGAAGTAGAAAAGCTGTTTGAATTTTACAGCGACAACCTAAAAGTAGGAACCTACAAGCATTTGCTGGTAGCACCATTTACCATGCGCAAAAAATTTATGCGTATGATTCAAACAGAAATTGATCATGCACGAGAAGGCAAGGAAGCTTACATAAGCATTAAATTAAACAGTTTGGTTGATGCCGAAATTATTTCTAAACTATACGAAGCAAATGCGGCCGGGGTTAAAATGAAAATAATTGTACGTGGTGTTTGTTCCTTAGTAACGCAAATTGCCGGCATGAGCGACAAAATAGAATGTATAAGTATTGTGGATAAATACCTGGAACACGCACGAGTATTTATTTTTTGTAACGGTGGCGATGAAAAAATTTATATTTCATCGGCCGATTGGATGAACCGCAATTTAGATTACCGCTCGGAGGTGGCTATTCCAATTTACGACAAACATATTCAAACCATAATCAAATCGCTTATGGACATTCAGTGGAAAGACAATACCAAAGCGCGCACCATAGATCAAAAGCAAACCAATGTGTATAAATCATCTACACAAAAAACCAAAATAAGAGCGCAAGATGATATATATTTATTTTTTAAGAATAACTTTGCTATTAACTTAGCAAAAAGTTTATTAGTTGAAACTAGCCGCAATTGATATTGGTTCAAACGCAATGCGTTTGTTACTGTGTCACGTTTACTTAAACAACAACAACGAGCCAGCTTTTAAAAAAGCTGACCTAATACGTGTACCTATTCGTTTGGGCGAAGATTCGTTTTTGTTAGGCAGAATAAGTCCGCGCAAGCAAGAGCTTTTTTTTAAGGCCATGCAAGCCTTTAAAAATTTAATGGACATACACGGTGCTGTCGACTACCGAGCCTGCGCCACATCGGCCATGCGCGATGCCAGCAACGGACCGGAAATAATAGAGTATATAAAAAAAGAAATTGGTCTAACTATCGAAATTGTAGATGGAAAAACCGAGGCAAACATTATTTACTCCAACCACGTGGAGGAACATTTAGACAAAAATCAATCGTACTTATACATTGATATTGGCGGAGGAAGCACGGAGCTTACTCTTTTTTCGAAAAACAAAGTAGTGCTCTCGCAATCCTTTAATATTGGCACTATTCGGCTGCTGCACAACCAGGTAGATAAACAATACTGGAATTTTTTCAAAGACTGGATTAAAGCTAACACCAAAAGCTACAAACCTCTTACAGCAATAGGTTCGGGGGGCAACATAAATAAGTTGTTTAAAATGACCAATCGTAAACCGGGTAAATCGGTACCTTACAGCAAGGTAAAATATTTGTACGATTTGTTATCTAATTACAGCTACGAAGAGCGCATGAAGGTTTTTGAAATGAACCCCGACCGAGCCGATGTAATTGTTCCTGCCACGCGCATTGTATTAGCTGTTATGAAAGCCGCCAACATAGAAAACATGATTGTGCCGCAAATAGGACTTTCTGACGGTTTGATACACCAGCTATATGAAAAGCACAAGGATAAAGTTACGGCTAGTGTGGTGTAAGTGTTACAACTTACTATAATAGAAGAAAGCGCGTGTAGCTTTATAAGCTCCTGAATATTTTGAAATTGTAGGCAGCGCTACTTTTTCTTATCAACCTTAAGAAAAACCTTTTCTAGGGTTGCATTATATAAATCGATGATTGATTCTCCTGTAAAACCGCCATTTGCATTAAAACCACCAACCGCAATACTGGTTTGTCTTTCATCGTCTTTTATTCTTGCGGTTTTACTCCAAATTGTTTTGCCGGTTTTGTCTTTAATTTTCACTTTTAAGAACATTACAGGTTTTGGTTCGCTTACGGATACAGGACCCACTCCTATCCCAATAGCTGCAGAAGCGTGCATATATGCATTTATTTCAATTATTTTATCATAACCTAATTCAATGGCATTTTTGGTTTTAATTTTAGGAAAACATTTTACCGTCCATACACCTTCATCTCCACTATAATTTAATTTAGCAGGCTCTAAAGTTACATTGTATCGCTTGTTAAAACTTTCTTCCATATTTCGCATGATAACTTCAACCGTTTTCTTTTCTTCAGAACCAATTTTTACTGTGCGTGATTTTTCGCCCCAAAAACCTAAGGCAAAATCGAAATCAAAAAACGTTACGGCCACCTTTTCTCCTACTTGTATAGCATTATCTTGAGCAAAAGAGTTCGCAGTAAAGAACACAATAAATAGTAAAGGAAGTATTTTTTTCATCTTAGCTTATTTTAGTAAATAAATATACTATTTACCCTAAACTTATTCTAACATTTTAAAAAATGACGACCTTTTACTTCCACCAAACCCTTTAATTCATTAGTTGTAGGAAATGTACAAGAATAAAGTTACGGCTAGTGTGGTGTGATACACACAGCTATCTAAATACTAAATGCAAAAAACTATTTACTGATAGCTATATGCTTTTTTGTGCAGCGAATACATCGACTTTTCTCTGAGTATAACTTCAAGCAATGTTTTCATATGCTCATCAGGAGTTGTTCCGCCTAAAAACTTAACTGCAGTTAATGGCTCTACTTCATAATAAAGCTTAAGCGCTTTTTCAAAATCATCTTGAAATAAATAGGCAACAATTAAATTTCTTTTAGTTTTATAAATAAATTCATCTCTTACCAGGGGGTCTTTAAATTCTTCTAAATAATAATTACTAGAAATCATTTTCTCCCAGATAGGAGCTACCTTATTTATTTCATTTTTCACGAAAACTGTGTGCCAGTTTAAGTGTTTTTCGTTTTTGGTATTATAAGAAATCGAATCAAACAATTTATCCATGATTCCGGAAATTGTATCGCACACATCAAATTTGGGGCTTTTAGATTTTACTCGACTTATGTGTACAGTTTGTAATCTCCAGTCATAGCCATATTTGTTTTTCAATATCTCTTTAACTTCATTCATGCAAGTTTGTGCAAGTATCATTTTAGAATTTGCATATAAGTCCTTTCCGTTTTTATTATAGTCTATATCTAAGTCGGGTTTATTGGTGTAGCCAGGGAAGTTCGTTTTGTTGCCATATCCATCGTATCTGTAGTCACATGGAAACAAGGTGCTTTTTTGAGTATTAATCAAAGTGTCCAAAATATATTTGTTTGCATCTACATCTTTTATTCTAATTCGATAAGGGAATTTGAAAAATAATTTATAAGTAAAATACCCTTGAGTTGTTGCTGTTTGAGGATTTATAGCTTGATTTGAAAAATCTTTTTTATCGACTATCTCCAAATTATTAAATAGAATACTTATTTGCAAAGAGGCTGTTGTATTGTCTTCTACTTTTTGCTCATTGGTTTTACTAATAATACTCCCTCCAGCAATAACGCCCGTTTTAAACGCCACCATTGTGGTGTTTTTCAACCCGGTTAAATACTCTTCTTTTACATAAATAAATTTAGGGTTTAACGGAATTCCATCGGAGGATTCGTTTATTGTTTCCACCTTATAAGTTGTATAATTTTTGGGCAAAACCACGGGAGGCAAAATCTCATACCTAAAACTTTGGTGCTTGGTTTTTACGCTTTGAGAATGCGCCTTTAGAGGATTCAGTATAATTAGAATTATAGTCGCAAAAAATAAATTTTTCATGATTATGTTGGTTTATGTGCCTAAAAATAAAAAATATCTCCATGCGCACAATTGAATGTTACCGTTTTATAGCAAAAAGGTTAATCTACAACTCTTGTATTTTCACAAAGTTCAGCTTGGAATAAATTTCGAACATCTATCTTCTTTGTGTAAAATCTGAATTCCCTTTAAAAGTGGGTCTTTTTTTCTAATTTTAGTAAATTTTATTATTTGGTGTTATGAGAAAAATGGGTTATGTAAATATGTTAATTTTATTGAGTTTAGAATGTTTGGCTCAAAAAAATGGAATTTATTTTACGAAGGAAGCTTTTATCAAAGACTCTTTGATATCTGGGTATGAACTATTTTCTTCTGCCAAAGACGTTATTACCTTTAAACATAAAGGTGAATCTGTAAATTTTAAGACAAACGAGCTATATGCTTTTTGGGATGGTGGTGGTCGGATTATTCGCATACATCCCAAAGACGGCCCTCTGAAAATGTTGATGTCTGGGGATATGTGTCTTTGGGGTAATATTATGACGAAAATTGGAGCCAGAGGAGAGGCATATCCTGAAATAACAGCATTTGTTCCTAATACTAAATTATACGTTTCATTAACTTCAGTAGGAGATTTTATTGGTGTTGGTTCTAGTTCTATAACTTTAAAAAAACTATTAAAAGATGATCCTGAAATATTAGCAAAGTATAAGCAATCAAACAATATAACCCAAGCAGTGTATTTATATAATACAAAACATTCAAAAACGATTAAATAATCCAATATAAAAAGTGACCTGTTTCCTCATTGCACTAAATTTAGGTTAAGCTGCTGTTCTTAGATAAGAATAAATTAGTTGTCCCCAGTAGGCACTAAGATTTTCTTAGTGCCCATTTTATTATGTTAAGCTCTGCTTAACAGTTAAACACTAAGATGTAGCAAACAAATTCAGGACTTCTGCATAGTGTATACTGGAGAACATTAGACTTAATCTTTTCTAAACACAAACAACTACTAAATTAGCTTACGGAATTAGTCTCTCTACAAGCATTCCCAAACCCCATAAAGATTTTAACATCTCGAAAAAGCTACAATCTTTTCCCTATTTTTAGTTGTTAAACATAGTACAAACTGCAATGGCATTAAGCTGGAACGAAATAAAAGATAGAGCATTAAGCAAAGACAAACGAATGGAATTTTTATTTGAACTCTACGAAAAATATACTACGGATCTTTTTTCAAAGGAGAAGTCTAATAAACGCAAACCCATGAAAAATGAGTGAAACAAATAACTCTATTAATGATAAGGGCTATGAGGGAATTCTTTATAAAGAATTTCAAAATTGTACTAATATTAAAAACTAGGAGAATAGATGGATTATCTTTGTTTTGAACTTTCCTTCCCTGATATCGATTTCGATAAATTTTATGAACATTCTGAAAAAGTAAAGGCTTCTCACCATGTACATCTATACACAAAAGAAAATGAAATTGAATTGCGAATACTCTTTGAACCTAAAACTTATTTTGGAAATAAACTTTGTAAATGGCTTGAGGGAATAAATTGGAGAAAATTTGGTTCTTTTTTAGAAATAAAAGTAAATAGTAGAAATAATCCGAACCTCCAAAAAATTGACATTTCTGATTCAGCATTAATAGGTTTTAAAGTAGGATCAAAACAGTTTGAAGGAAATTATGAATACATAAGTATTAAAATTGACATCGTTAAGCTTTACTGGCTTCCTTCTCAAGAGAGTATAAATACAGGTGAATTTTACCTGAATGATTCAGGATTTGAATTGGTAAAGAAGTATTATGCTCCTTTATTTGGCACAGACGATAAATTTTCTATCAGCCGAATGAATGGAATGGAAGCATATTATAATATCGAAAAAGCAAGCTTTCGTCCAGAGTTTAATTTTTGTTTTAATGATGATAATCGTGAGGCTAAGATTATTAAAGAGCCCAAAATTCAGTTCATTTATAAAGAAAAAGTAACTGAAATTGAGGCTATAAAATATGCTAGTTTAATTAGCAGCATTGCTTCATTTTATTTCCATTCATCTATAAATTATACTTTTTCAAGAATCCATTTAGAGGCAGGTACAATTGAAATAAAAAAAATATCAAGAAAGGACTTTCTACCTCCAAATGGTAATTTATGGGGGTTTAAAAACTACGGGGATTTTCATGAACTTATGAATTCCAATTGGCAAAGATCTTCATTGGACAATTATAATAAACTGACAATTGTAGTTAGTAGATTTTTACATGCAAAAAATGTATATGATTCCTCAAAATTTCTTATTTATTATAGCATTATTGAATACTTAAAAGCAATGGATGACGAAATCAATTCGAAATTTTCGTTCATAAGCTCAAAAAGAATAAAAAACACAAAATGTGACGAAGCCATTGATATACTTATCGAAATCGTTTCTCAAGAAGAAAAAGAAGAATTTAAAGCGAAATTAAATTCTTTAAGAAACGATTTGAAATATAGACCGATGAAACGACCTCTTGAAGAATTTTTATTAAAAAACAAAATTGATATAACCAATTGCTCAATCGATTTAAAGAAATTAGTTGGAATTAGAAACTCATTAATACATGGTAGTACTAAAATCATTAATTATGATGAATTGGAACAAGCAAATAAACTATTATATCGTATAAGCGGAATTTTAATCCTCCAATTAATTGGTGTAGATAAATGGGAACTTGATTTAAAACTTAACTAGCTTTTGGACTTAAATACTATATTAAATTAAATAAAGGGCGACAGCTGAGCAAAAAAAAATATTGTTGAGTCAATAAATAATAGACTTCAACAAATTTTATCAATAAATGCAGAAGATCTTGTTAGAGAACAGGAATTAGGAAGTCAGCTAAGTTTCAAAGATGCAAGACCAATTTTTAATAAGGTTACACACAAAGCCATAACTCACATATTTGATTTCAGCTTAGCGCGCACGGGGAATTTTATTTCAAAGTTTGATTTTTAATTTCTGATATTTCCATACTTATCGAATTATGCAATTCTTTATTAGAAATGGAGTTGACAAGGTTTAATGATAAATAAGGCAGCAATTCTTTTGACTTACCAAACAATAATCTTGCTATTGATAAAGTTCTTTTAGAAATTTCAATTTCTTTATTCGAATTTAATAGACTCTGTTTTGTATTTCCTATTTCATAGGATATTCCATAGCAATGTTGAAGTACCGATATTATTTCTTCTCTAGAGATTTTACAAATATCTGAAAAATATGAATTTTCAATTTCAGATAATAGCGAATCAAGCATATTCAATTTTTTCTCAGCTAACGAAATATCAAATCCAACTTCGATATTTTCGATTTCTCGTATTCTTTCATTTATTTTCATTCGTTTTTATTTTGGAGGGATTAATGAATTAGGCTCTAAAGTAATTGTCCATTTACTATCGTCTAGCAAGAAAGTTTGTTTAGCACCTCCGGTGGTTGTATAGCCGCCTTAGGCAGCTAAGTTTTATTGTTACATTTACTGCCAATTCTACTAGCTAATAAAGCTTTCAGATAGTCCTTTCTTTCCCATCAAACATTGAATTAAGCTTTTCAATTAAGCCAATGAGTTTCTTATTCCCAATTCCATCATAAACTATTCGCGGAGCATACCATTTATTCCAATAAATAAATTCGTTAATTTCCTTTAAATTATTATCAGCAATCGATTTTTTGAAGTAAGAATATTTGTTTAAAAAAAAATCACAATCAGTAACGTGATTTAAGTTTTTTGAAGCATGATCTTTTACTGTTTGTATAATTTCTTCAATTTCTTTTAAAACAAACTGAGTGTTCATCATTTACGGATTTTTAATAAGATTTGGAAATGCTTGCTTGAATTGAGCAACTGTATATAATTGTCCTGTCTGTGTATCTAATACTTCTTTTATCCAAGAATGAGAATAATTATCTGGCAACAATATCTGATCTGCACCTCCGGGTAATGCGTTTGGAGACCCAGGAGGATAAGGGCCTACCTTTCCAATATTTAAAGACACTCCTATTGGAACTTCAATTGTCGATTTGAAGCGCATGCTATTATTAAAATTTACATCAAGAGCAAGCTCGTCTCTAGTTGCATTATTTATTGTTGTTGAAAAACTACCATCCATTTTTGCAGCTCCTCCAAAATCTCTATAAAGTGTTACTTTTTGATTTATTTGAACAGTCATGTATTCAGCATCTTTAAATGATGTTTTTATCCAATTGGGTAAGGTTTCATCTTTCGAAATAACTGTGACAAAATTATCAATTTTAGTCCCAAGCATTTTTAATCCAACCGCCTTCTTCCTCACCACCTTAGTCACTTCATCCATTTTCTTAGAAACACCCGAAGCTGCGGCATCTAAAGATTGTTTTACCGCACCCATACCGCTAACCATGGAAAGCACCATAACCGCATCTTTTCCGCCTTGGTGCCATGACTGTGAATTAGCTTGGGCATAGGTACCTACCCATGATTTTCCTGCATTGGTAAGCCCGTTGAGCAATGTATCAAACGTAAAATTGGCAAAGGCGCTCGCTACTTCCTGCCGAGTTTGTGGGTTGAGCGCTAAGTCGCATCCATAAGCAACTAATACCGGAATATCTTTTGCCTCTTCTATGATGCCATCGCCAATGCCACTCGGCAAGGCTCCTGTGTGTAAAAAGAAATTGCTGTAATTAGCGTTGTTCTTATCCCAACATTTCTCGGGTATTTTAGCATCTCCCAAAAACTCTTTTCCTAAATCAACTAAATGAATTGCCTTTTCCAGTATGCTTTCATTCCTAGTAGAAATAGAACTACCATCGGGCAAAGAAGCCCCTGAAGAAACCCCCTCCTTTTTAGTAAGATCATTTTTGTTTTGTAAATAGGTATTTAATCGCTGCTCTACTATTTGCTCCGATTGCTGTAGTACTTGTTGCGGAGTGCCATATCCAGGTTTAATAGGTGTTGCAGCATTGTATCGAACAATAACTTGAAAACCGCTTGTTGTCTTTTCAAAGAAAACAGCGTAAGGCTGCGTAAAATTTTTATTTGTTATTTTTTGCTTAAGCTGATTTACCTTGCTTTGCGATATGCTCTTATATTTAGGCTGATTAGTAGCTGAATCTCGCTCTACGATGGTATTACCAATCAACACATAAACAGCTGCATTGGGATTGAGGCTATTAAACAAACCCTTAATTGCATTTACCTGCGGATCGTTAGTAAGTGAAGCAGAATTGTAAGATGCGCTAAACTTACACTCTACCTTTGCAGCAGATAAATAAGAGTTTAAATAACTAGTTGCAGAGTTGACATCTATCAATTTGTTATTTGCATTATATGGAGCTTGGTAATTCTTTATTTTAAACACATTGGTACTTGTGTTATTTTCTTTTATAAATGCAAATACACTTGGAGCTGCTTGAACATAGTTAATTCCAGACAGCTGTGTGCCTGAGCTGTTTTTATATCCATAAAAATCATCGCTTGCATTTTGGTTAAACGCATTACAACCACCATCGTAATCGGCTTTATAGTTTACACCATTTACCTCAAACTCTTCTATTGCACCTTGAAAGCAAGTAGAATATTTTTTAATACTACTTTTTGTTGGAAGTTTAAATGCCCAACCATTAGGGGCAAGCACATGGTATTTTACTAAACTATCTTGTACACAAATTGGGCTCATCAAACTGCCATCCTCTTCTGAATCATTCCAAATAAACATAGGAAGTGCAGTATGCGCTCCATCCCACTCCATCCTCGTCAACTCTTCTCCGGAAGCGTAGTCCATGAGCAACCCCGAAGAGCCTTGTGTTATTTGCGGGAACGGATGCTCCAAACCAAAGGCTCCATGCGCTAATTCGTGTGCCAGAGTTTTCACATCGGCAGTTTGAGAAACAAATC
>JAFLBG010000018.1 GCA_017303975.1 Bacteroidota bacterium | reverse complement strand
AACTTTCAATGGCGATTTTTTTAAATCTAAAATAGTATCGCATAATTGCTTGATAGTAGTTTGAATACCTGTACCTACGTTATAGTAGCCAAAGTTTGTGTCGCTTTTTAATGCTGCAATGTTGCAACGAGCCACATCTTCTACATAAATAAAATCATATGCTTGTGTCCCGTCTCCGTTTATAGTTGGAGCTTCATTGGCATCAATTTTATTTAACATAATAGGCACAACACCACTATAAACAGCGTGTTGATCTTGTCCTGGTCCATACACATTCATATAACGCAATCCAATTACAGATAAGCCATATCTATCATTAAAGGCCGTACACATAGCCTCACCGGAAATTTTAGTAGAACCGTAAAAATTTTTATTATTAAATGGATGATTCTCTGTCATTGGAACTTCTACTGCATCACCATAAACAGATGCAGACGAAGAATAAATAAGCTTTTTTACATTATTCTTTACACATGCTTCCAATACATTAAAGGTTCCTGCTACATTCACATCAAAAGCAGTACGAGGATAATCTTTACAATGCAATAACCACATGGCTGCTAGATGAAATACGTAATCAACGCCTTTCATAGCATCATTTAAAATATCTGTTTCACGCACATCGCCTCCGGTTGGATAAACATAGCAGCGTTTATCTTGCAAACAATCTTCAATATTGTCCATTTTCCCACGGGCAAAATTGTCATAAACAATAACTTCTTTAACAGGCTCTTTTAACAGCTCTCTTACCAAAAAACCGCCTATAAATCCGGCTCCTCCAATTACTAATATCTTTTTATCTTTTAGTTCCATAGTATATTTAGTTTAATTTTTTCCAATTAGATTCAACCATTACGCTACCAAACGATTTATCCCAACGATAATGCTCGGTAGTATTTCTTGATGTTTGCAAAACGGTAAATTCAATTACTTTATCGATGTAATCAAATGCGCTACCATTGGCATACGTTCCAACGGACATATGATAACTACCGGGCAACAAATCGATATGCATATCAATTTCATAGGTGTGCTTGCCTTCACTTACTTTGTCTGCAAAAAACATATCTTTAGATTGCTCGATTAGTGCCACTTCCATACCATCGCTATTAAAAATACGCATCCAAAAATTTATTTTCGGAATAGTTTTAAATGCTTCAAAACCCAATTTAACAACAAGTGTATCTCTAAAATAGATTTGATCGGTGCCGCTTTTTGTTTGTTCATCTAACAATGCAAAATAAAAAAACTTGCCTTCTCCTGTGCCTATACGTTGTGTGGAAACAGGAATTACACCATCTTTATCCGTTGCTGCTTTTTCCGAATTCAAGTAGTAAGAAACTATTTCGTTTGTATTTCCATTTTTTATAATCTTTCCTTTTTCCAACATAATACTGCGAGTACACAAGGCTTTAAGCACAGGCATATTATGACTTACAAACAATACAGTTCTACCGGCAGAGGAAACATCTTTCATCTTGCCTAAACATTTTTTTTGAAACTCCACATCGCCAACCGCAAGCACCTCATCCACAATTAATATTTCTGGCTCTAAGTGAGCAGCAACTGCAAATGCCAAACGAACATACATTCCGCTGCTGTAACGCTTAACAGGAGTATCGATATATTTTTCAACACCAGCAAAATCAACAATTTCATCAAATTTTTGGGCAACCTCACGCTTGGTCATGCCCATAATAGTTCCATTTAAAAAAATATTTTCACGTCCGGAAAGCTCAGGATGAAAACCAGTTCCAACTTCCAACAAGCTTGCCACACGACCCTTTAACTTAATAGTTCCGGTTGTTGGTGTTGTAGTTCGTGATAAAATTTTCAAAAGAGTTGATTTGCCTGCACCATTTTTACCAATTATACCAACTACTTCTCCCTGCGACACATCAAACGAAACGTCTTTCAAAGCCCAAACCAGATTGGATGTGCCTTTTATTGTTCTATCATTTTCGTCAATTTGAACACTTTCTTTCTTCCCGGAAATTCTATTTACAAATGATTTGAATTCATCGGATAGACTAGCACGACCAATACTACCTAAGCGGTATTGTTTACTTATATTTTCAACACTGATAACTTTATTGGACATGAATCAACTTAGGTAACAAAACAAGCTGAAAGATAACTATTTTAGATATAATAAAAAACCTATCTTATTGTGCATGCAGCAACTGTATTTAGTGTTGATTCATCTATTAAAATCAGACTTCCGGTAGCCTTATTTTGTTGGTAGGAATCATACAGCAAAGGGGCTGCTATTTTTAGCTTAATCTTACCAATATCATTCAAGCCAATTTCTGTATCAACATCGTATCTATGCAATGTTTGGATGTTTATTTTGTAATAAACCTCTTTTACCACACATTTAACCTCTTTTGTGGTATGTTTTAAGATATACTTACCCCCAACAACAAGTTTTTTATCGCTCAACCAACAAACCATTACATCTAACTCCTGTGTTTCCATAGGCAGATTATTAGGTTTTACAATCATATCTCCACGACTTATGTCAATATTGTCTTCAAGCAATAATGTTACCGACATGGGTGCAAAAGCCTCATTTAGCTCGCCATCAAACGTATCAATCTTCTTAATTCTTGTTTTATTCTTTGACGGAAGAACAATCACTTCATCGTTTTTCTTGAAAACACCACTTGCCACTCTTCCGGCATAGCCTCTGTAATCATGATAATCGGCACTTTGTGGCCGAATTACGGTTTGAACAGGAAAACGACAATCTACTCTGTTGTAATCGCTATTTACCTGCACATTTTCGAGCAAATACATTAATGTAGGTCCATCGTACCAATGCATTTGTGTTGATTTGTCCACTACATTATCTCCTTTCAGCGCACTAATAGGCACAAACTGAACATCAGGAATAGATGTTTTCGAAATAAAATCAGTGTACTTGTCTTTTATGGTAGTAAAAACTGTTTGATTATAATCAACCAAATCCATTTTATTTACAGAAACAATTAAATGCTTAACGCCTAAAAGTTCGGCAATAAACGAATGCCTTCTGGTTTGCTCAACTACCCCATTTCGGGCATCAATCATTACAATAACCAAACTTACGCCCGATACGGCAGTAATCATGTTTCTAGTGTATTGCGCATGCCCAGGTGAATCTGCTAAAATAAACTTACGTTTAGGAGTTGAAAAATATCTATATGCTACATCTATGGTAATACCTTGCTCTCGCTCTGCTCGTAAACCATCTGTTAAAAGTGCTAGATTCAAAAAATTATCTCCACGCTTTTCACTTAAAGCTTTAATGTTTTCTAATTGATCTTGTAATATAGACTTTGAATCGTGCAAAAGTCTTCCAATAAGCGTACTCTTGCCATCATCCACACTACCTGCTGTTGCAAAGCGCAATAAATCTATGTTGTTTGTAGAGCTCATAGTTTAAAAATATCCACTTTTTTTTCTGTCCTCCATCGCTGCTTCGGAGCGTTGATCGTCAAAGCGTGTGCCTCGTTCTGTGGTACTACTCTGCTCTATTTCATGAATTATTTCGTCTATTGTAGAAGCTTTAGAAAGTACGGCTCCGGTACAAGTCATATCACCAACTGTTCTAAATCGAACTGTCATATCTACTGGGGTTTCTGTGTCTTTTAACACCATAAAATCGGAATACGCTAAAATTACGTTATCTCGTTTAAAACAAGAGCGAATATGGGAAAAGTAAATAGAAGGGAGTTCTAAATTTTCTTGCTTTATATAGTTCCAAACATCCAATTCTGTCCAATTACTAAGAGGAAACACCCTAAAATGTTCCCCTTGATGCTTCTTTCCATTGAATAATTGCCACAACTCCGGGCGTTGATTTTTAGGATCCCATTGTCCAAATTCATCACGATGTGAAAAAAATCTTTCTTTTGCCCTCGCTTTCTCTTCGTCACGCCTTGCTCCGCCAAGCGCAGCATCAAATTTATATTTTTCAATTGTATCAAGTAATGTAACAGTTTGCAACACATTACGGCTGCTGTTTATTCCTTTTTCATCTGTAACCTTGCCTTCTTTAATTGAATCCTCCACATAACCCACAACTAACTTTACACCCAATTTATCCACCAAATAATCTCTAAAATCGATTGCTTCTAAAAAATTATGGCCTGTATCAATATGCACTAAAGGGAAAGGAATTCTTGATGGATAAAATGCCTTACGACATAAATGAACTAATACAATGGAATCTTTACCGCCTGAAAAGAGGATGGCTGGATTTTCAAATTGAGCAAAAGCTTCTCTAATAATAAAAATCGACTCTGCCTCTAGCTGTTTTAAATAAGGTAGATTGTAAGACATACCAGTTAAATTTTAATTTTAGCGACTATGTATTGGTACAATTCTTCAACCGATTGTGCTATTGATTTATTGGATGTATCTATTACTAAATCCGAAGCTGAAGGAACTTCAAAACTAGAACCTACTCCTGTAAAGCCAACAATTTCGGCATTGCGAGCTTTGGCGTACAATCCTTTTACATCTCTTTTTTCGCATATTTCCTTTTCGCAGTTGATATAAACAAAGGACAAACCATCTCCTACGATATTTTTTACAATTTCTCTATGAGAAGCAAGAGGAGTAATGAATGAACAGATGGTAACTATTCCACATTCGTAAAAAAGTTTTGCGACTTCAGCCGAACGCCTTAAATTCTCAGCTCTATCATCATCTGTAAAACCCAACCCCTTATTCAATCCTAGCCTTAAATTATCTCCATCCAGTAGTTTAGTTAAGAATCCTTCTTTGTATAATTTATTTTCCAACTCCACTGCAATAGTACTTTTCCCTGCACCAGAAAGACCAAACAACCAAACAACCACTGCTTTTTGTTTAAGCAAACTCTCTTTATTTGCTTGACTGACGAAAGTTTCAGCTTTAAATATATTGCTTGAGGGTTTTGTCATTTTAAACTACATCCATAAAGTTTTTCTCTACTTTGTTAAAGATTAAAACGCCTAAAACAAACACTAAAATAGAAAACACGGTAGCATAAATTAAATACATTGGGTTAAAGCTTCCTACACCCAAAAACATAAATTTGAATAGTTCTATTACACTTGTAATTGGATTCAGCAATAAAATCATTTTAATTTTTCCAGTGGCACTCGAAAGCGGATAAACAATAGGAGTTGCGTACATTAGCAATTGAACTCCAAACGAAATCAGAAATTTTAAATCGCGGTATTTTGTTGTTAATGCAGAAAGAATAATACCCGATCCTAAACCAATTAGTGCCATAATAAGAATAAGAAACGGAAGTAAAATCATGTAGCCATACTGCGGATGAATGGCATAAACATCTGATGCTAAATAATAAAACCAAAGTCCTAAAAACAGGGCAAACTGAACTGCTAATTTTAGCAGATTAGATACAATAATTGAAATTGGAACAACTAATCTTGGAAAATATACCTTGCCAAAAATAGAGGCATTGGTAGTAAATACATCGGATGTTTTATTAAGACATTCTGAAAAATAATTCCACAAGGTAATTCCGGCTAAATAAAACAAAGGCGCAGGAATAGATTCCGTTGATATCTTAGCAATAGTGCCAAATACTATAGTAAAAGTAATGGTTGTAAATATGGGTTGAATAAAAAACCAAATAGGGCCCAGAATTGTTTGTTTGTAAACAGAAATAAAATCTCTCTTTACAAACATCATCAACAAATCCTTGTATTTTAAAACCTCTTTAACATCAATATCAAACAAAGAAGATTTTGGTTTTATAACCAAATCCCACTCTTTATCCATTGAATTCTCTTTAACTGTTGACATGTAGGTATAAAAATAAAAAAAGTTGCTTGTAATACTACAAACAACTTTTTTTATTAATTAATTAGATTGTTATTTAACTATTTTCTTTGTAACAATATTGTTATTCTTGTCTGCTATTTGAATAAGATAAATACCCGATTTAAAATCGTTAACAGAATAAGCATTTGAGTATGCATCTGACTTAAACACCAAATTGCCTGTAACATCATAAACTTTTAAGTTGTTAAAGGATGCCTTTTCTATATTAGAAATATTTAATTCGTTATTAGCAAAAAATGCTTTAACAGAAGCAACACCATTAATTGATTGCACGGAATTAGGAAGCCCTCCTCCAATAGTAAATACAGCATCGCTTTGATCTGCACCTACTCCATCATCAACCTTAATAAGAGCTGAGGTAGAAGTAGTACTTGGCACCGACCAAGAATAAAGAGAAAAACCTATACCTAAATTAGACTCACCAGCTGAAACTAAAGTCCAGTTAGCACCACCATTAAGAGACAAATAAATATCTGATGTTGGGGCAGATGTTTGAGAATCGTCCCAAGTAATGAATGCAGGTATTCCTGATGGTAATGTTTCTCCTCCATTAGGGAAAGTAACAGTTACTTGTGCATTTATCGAAAAAACTGAGGCTAAACAAGCCGCAAATAGTACTTTTTTAATCATTTTTTGTAATTATTAAATTTTAAGTCTTAAATATACCACTAATTTTAAAAAAAGAGTAGTGTAACTAAAAAAAGTTTGACAATCTCAGCACTACTTCTTTTTAACATTGGACGAATACCACTTCTCAAAAGTTACAAGTAAAACATCCAACCAACATACATAATTAAATAAATCCAAGACCTTTCTAACCTAATCACAATCGAACAATTCAATTAAAAATACTACAACAGAATGAATTAGACCATTCATTTAACAAAACTTACCGTTTGTACAACCGCAATAGCTTTGCGAAAAAAGCGAATGTATCTTTATTAAAAGAACGCAAAACAAACTAAAAAGAAAGGAGAACATCATGAAAACGGCAACAATAAACAAGAAAGAAACAAGTAGAATTAATGCAGCTGATATTATTAATGCACTATTAATTCTTGGAACAGCTGGCTTTATTTTTTATCATGTAATAAACGCAATTTTATACTTCAATTCGTGAAATTTAAAGACTTAACTCTTTGGGGGATGTAGTTTTGTTTTTAAGGTTCAGAATGACAGAAACGCTCGGCAATAGCTGAGCGTTTCTGTTTTTAAATGGCTGATAAAACGGGGGATCTTAAAGCTCTAATTTTACAAGGAGCATACAATTCTGACGAGCCCTATATCGATGAAAATTTTCTGAAACAGACCATTTTTACCGTTTATTAAACAAAACCTACCGTTCGTAAAACGCTGATTGTAATCACCACAAATTGATGGTAATATTGTTAAAAGAAACAAATTCTAAAAAAGGAGGGCACCATGAAAACAATTGCAAAGAAGATAGACAACAAAACATCAAAAGATGTAAGTGTATTTTTAGTGTTAGTAACAGTGTTTTACAATATATTAACTGTAATCTCATAAGCTCGGTTGTGGTTGGGGTATTCTGGGGGGATTTATCCTAATCACAGCCGAATTATAACTAAAAAGCAGGACAATTAGTCCTGCTTTTTGCATTATATAATAACCCTACTAAAAACTATTTAGGTTCTTTGTATTCCTCTTCCTCCGCATTAACTTGATTTACCCTCTTAATAAACTGCGTTTTCTTATTTAGGTTAGATAAATTAAATTGATAGGCAGCTTGCCCTTTTTCCGTTTTCATCTGACGCTTATCCGATTTAAGTTCCTTTATAATGTTATTGAAACTTTCGTTCGATGAAATAGCTTGCATTAAACCTCTTGAATAGTTAAAATAATACCAATTAGTTCCATCTAACTCCAAATAAATATTTAAGTTATCGCCACTTTTCTTTCTTTCAATCTCTATAAAACCATCAACATATTTGTTTACCTGAGTTTTAAGAATACTTCCAACTCCAATTTTACCTACCGATAAATATGATTTTGTAGTTGGATTCCATTTGAATTTTAAATCATTAAACAAAATTGAATATTTTAATTCATCAGGGAATTTTTTGAATGAACCGTAAAGATTTACCTGAGATATTAATTTATCTGCCTCGGCTTTTCCTACCAACTCACGCAATCCCTTTTCATACAATGGCCTGGAGAAGTCAGTAAGCGGAAGATTCGTAAAATAAATACCAATTTCATCGGCCATCTTACCCAACGCATTATCGTCAAAAAAGAAATTCAGTCCCATCATTACTTCAAACACAACCGAGTCAGGAATTAAATACTGTTTGGCTACACCTACCGTGTTTACTTTAATTTGACCGTAATCTGTGCCCCAGTTTAATTTACCTTCTGCTTTTACAATACACGATTTTGTATTGATGCTTAAGTAATTTCCAGGCATGTTTATTTCGGTAAGCTTTTCTTTATTAGATATTCGATACTCCTGAGTTGTTTTATCAAATGTTAAGAAACCTTCAGAGGGAAATACCTCCGGGTCGCTTTTTGTTCTTGCCTTAGACAAGAATGCAGAATACACATGGGCTGAATCGTTTGCCAACATTAGTGATGAATGGATACTATTACCCTCATAATCTTCTGGAGTAGCAGATACAGGTATATAAATTTGATTCGGATTAATTTCATCTGAAAATTTCAACCAACTGGATTTTACAGACTCACATGGTTGATGAATTCGTGCTGCTCCTGCAAATAAAAGTGCTGGTTTGGAAGCATACAAGGATGCTTTTCCTTTGTAATCAAAATGCGGACTAAGCGTAAATCCCTTATCCTCACCAATTTCTGTAGATGCAAAGGTTTGATAGGTTGTATCTACAGAAATATTACTAAAATAAATAGATTGTTTTTTCTTCAACTCATCTACATAATCATAATAGCCTGATCCAGAATAACTCTTCTTAGCATAAATATTCACAGTACAATCGTACAAATTATGATGCTTGGTAACAGTATTAGCCATGATTCTTGCGTTTTTCAACGTTTTCATTACGGCATTTTTTTCTATCACAACCACCCCACTATCTGGAAATACTCTAGCATCGGCTACATTAATATGCTTCACTTCTTTAGCAGTAATAATATAGTTTTTGGTATCGTATTTTGCATATGGGGCTACAAACTTTAAAGAATCTTGTTTTGGGTGCGTAGAAATAAACTCCGAACCGGTTAACTCCACATCTGTTCTATCATCCACTTTTTTACTGGAACCAAGTTCTATATCGCTTTTATCCATAAACCATTTAAACTGATCCATGAAACACATATATTGGTTTTGAGGGAAATTTACAACAGAACCTTTTCCATTTGACTTAAACTCGCCCGAACGAGTAGTAAAATCGATATGTGCATTTACATTTTTGGTAGAGAAAGCCAATGCATTATCCGTAGTTTGCTGTGTTGCTTTAAGACGGAAATCAGATGTATCTGCATCAAAAGTCATATTTTTGAATGCAATGTTATTAGATTCCAGTTCAGCTCCGGAGAAGGTAGATTTTCCATTTCCTGACAATAAATCCGGAGTAAGTGTGTATCTACCATAAAAATCGGCTTGTCCATTATATGTTGTGAACGGTTTTTCTTTATTGGAAATGTGCATATAATCTTTCTTAGGCATCCAATGCACATACACATTTTCTCCTTTAACTTGCGGAAATTCAACTTTACCTCCTTTTTGCTCTTCCACATTAAAATTTTGACCGTGGGCATTCATAGAATCCGGGAAAAAAATGATATCGTTTGATTTTGTTGTAGACGTAACATACTTTATATCTCCATCTCCTTTTAAGCCATTATTACTTAAATTAATTTTGTTCATGAACTTACCTTTCCCTTCGTACAATGCAAATCCATCGGGTGGTGTATTTCTAACAAAACCCAAAGAGTAATCAGATTGAAGTGAAAGTTTTTCCTCGAAACTTGGAAAAATTCCTGCTGATGCAAATGTTCCTTTAAAGGAGAGTGCCTTGTTAGAAAAATTATCTAAACTATCAATTGTAAAAGGCTCCAATTTAAAATAGAAATTACTCCTATTGTACAACTTACCCGGTTTAGATTTTTTATCATAAAAAACATATGACTCCTTGAAACTATTGAAAATAGGATATTGCACAAATTCTTTGATTCCAGATTTATTTTTAGGATGATCAATTAGCAAATCACCCGTAATATTTTCGACAATACTTTTAACTCTCACCAATGGATACTCGCCTCTTTCATTAGGTTCGAAAGATTCCACTTTAATTCTAAGCGAATCCACCTGAGTTAAATTAATTTTAAACTTATCGTATTCAAAAGAAAATTCTTTGCCCCAAAACTCGAATTTACCCGCATTAATGATACCTGCAAACAGAAAATCTCTATTCTTTTTAAGTATAATTTGCTTGTCTTTGGGATAAATAAATACTTGCTGAGAGTCGGAAAGTAGTATAGAAGAAATACCTCGCAACGTAATATCATAATTCAATAAATTAATGCTTGCATTTGGCACTCCTTTTATTTCCGAGTGAAAAGAAATAACATCGTAATCTGTCTTCCCGGCTCTGTTTGAGATATAATTAAACAAGCGTTGTTTTACAATTATTCTATCTTCGGCAGTGAAATACGTTAAAAACCCTTTACTTGCAAACGTTACAAGCATTGGGCGCAAATTATCAGCAGTAATCTTCATGTATTTTGCCAACTCAATTACATTTACTTCTCTATTTCCTCCATTGGCTTTAACAATATAGTCTCTTATTCTTGGCAATGGATGCGATCCATCCATTCCCATCAGGCGGTCATAGCGATTTTGCTTATAGTAATTATTTGATTCGAAATCTGCTTCTATAGTACTACTACCTGTTAAGGATTTTAAATTAATGGTGGGCTCATCCGTTTTCCATGACAACTCTTCAAAATACATATCTACCGCATGAAACGTATTGAAGAATGGAGTCTTGCCTAAACCATCTTCTACTCGAATCAACGATAGTTGATTTTTGGGTATCAAATATGTTAAACTTAAACCAGGATGAGATATGGTATCATTCTCCAAAAAGATAAGTACGTTCGAGTTGTCCGAATACAATTTTTCTTTAGTAATGGCAAACTGCTTAGAGCCAGCTACTATAAAATATTTATCGTTTCTTTTGAATTTTAAATATGCATCCTCGGCATTACTACCCGCACCCATAAACTTTGAACCACGCATAGCAAAACCTCCATCATAATCTACATTTAATGCTACATTGGGAATTTGAAGGCGTTTGTCGTACGACTCGAAACGCGGATAAGAAGCAATACTTTTATCTTCAGAAATCATTTTTTCTGTGATAACACCTTTTAGTGGTTTTGTAAAATATTGCTTATGATAAAACGTAACAGAGTCGATTGTAAAGCCACCTGCCTTGCAAATTATTTCATATTTTTTTATTTCAGCATACACAACATTTGGGTCGGAACCAACACGAGTCCAATCGAACCGCCCTCCCTTACCAATAAATTTTTGAGAGAAAGGAAAATAAACTCCTTGCGTACTTTGAATAACAGTGCTATCTGACTTAGAATTGTAACAACTTAAATTTAAACTAGGAAATACAACTTTGGGCACACTATCGTATTCAAATACGTAATTAGAGTTATTAGACGCCCATTCGTACGTAGGCGATTTATAAAATGAATTTGAATAAAACAACGACTCGCTCATTGTTAGGTAGTCGGTAAAGTTTTTTATAGCTTTTCCATTTAAAATTTTCTCCACACAAAAACTCCATGTTTTAAAATTTCCTAACGACTGATTTGTGTTTGCAAAATTCATAATACATGTTAAGTAGGATTTAAACTCTACCATGGCACGCAAGCGCTTTTTTAGCATTAAATTACAAGTTGTATAAACAGCTTTTGTTTGATCCGGATTAAGTTTATTAAGCTTCCAAAATTTTTCAAAATCATCAGCAAAATCATCTGCAGCACCCTTATCAGAACTATTTTGCTGAAAAAAATCTTTTAGCTCGTCCATAAATTTCACAGGCTCTTCTGTAAAACTTTTAATTTGGGTTTGCCCAATCAAAACACCCGAGAATAGACTCAGCAAGATATAAACAGTAATTTTTTTCAAATTCATTTTTCTTAAAATTGCAATGTTAAGCACGTCCAGTTATTCTTAACCAAACGTTTTATTTCTTTTAAATTTAATTTTGTTGTTTGCGCTAAAATATCCGGACAATCAGCTTCGTAAAATCCGCTCAGTATAAGCAGTCCGCCTTTATTAAGTATTTCGTAGTACTTTTGCACATCTTGTAGAATTACATTTTTATTGATATTTGCCAATACAATATCGAACTGCAAATTTTTAAATAAGTCTACCGTTCCTTTATAAGCAGTAATGTTTTCTATTTGATTGAGGAAAGAATTTTCTAAAATACTTTCATAAGGCCACTCGTCAATATCTACCGCTGCAATGCTTGTAGCGCCAAGTTTTGAAGCTAAAATACTCAGTATTCCTGTTCCGGCACCAATATCGGCAACGAGTTTGTTATTAAAATCAAAGCCGAGCATTGTTTCCATTACCATGGATGTAGTTTCGTGATGTCCTGTACCAAAAGCCATTTTGGGGTCAATAATAATTTCGTAAGGAAATTTCATTGGCTCGTGAAAAGTAGCGCGAACAGCACATTTATCTGCAACAACAATTGGTTTAAAGTTGTCTTCCCAAATTTTATTCCAGTTTTGTTGTTGAATAGCTCTATAGGTATAGGTTACAGAAACTTCCGAATTATAAAATTCGCCAATACTTTTTATTACATCTTTTGTAAAAACGTTTTGCGGTATATACGCAAGAAAGCCTTTTTCTGTGTCTACAAAACTATCAAAGCCTAATTCAGCCAAATTTGTGGTAAGAATTTCAGCATGCGGCTCTAATGGACTTACAGTAAAATCAAACTCTATATAATCCATTTTAAAATGATTTAATGATTGTAATAAATTGAGTGGCGTCTAACGAAGCGCCTCCAATAAGTCCTCCGTCTATATCTGTGCAAGCAAATAAATCTTTTGCATTTTGCGCATTACAACTACCACCATACAACACAGATGTAGCGGCTGCTGTATCGGGCGACAGTATCGTTTGCAATACCGCACGAATAAATGCATGCATTTCTTGCGCTTGATTTACAGACGCTGTTTTTCCTGTGCCAATAGCCCAAACCGGCTCGTAAGCAACCACAAATTTAGCTTGCGGTGAAATTCCTGCTAAAACTTCTGTAAGCTGCTGCTCAACAATTTCAAAATGCCTGTTAGCTTCACGTTCAGCCAAACTTTCGCCCACACAATAAATTGGAGTTAAGTTATTTGAAAATGCTTGTTGAATTTTATTTTTTAGCTGTGCAGAATTTTCATTAAAATATTGTCGTCTTTCAGAATGTCCAATAATAATATAATCTATTCCAATCGAACTTAACATGGATGCAGAAACTTCTCCGGTATAAGCTCCTTTCTCCTCGTGATGGCAATTTTGTGCAGCAACTTTTATTGCAATATTTTTATTCCTAACCGATTCCTTAATCGAAAATAAATACGGGAAAGGCGGAGCAACAACAACCTCAACAGCTTCAGTTGCATATGTTTCATAGGAATCATCTAGCGCTTCCAAAAGAGCAATTGCTTCTGAAAGGCTTTTATTCATTTTCCAATTACCGGCAACAATTTTTTTTCTCATGAATAGTTTGTTTAAAGTTGGAAGGTTAGAACGTTGAAAAATCAAAGCAAATTATACTATTCCTCTCCAAAATAATCATTATCAATTTTTTTTAATTCATACACTTGCTGCGTGCTTACACCTAAATCATAGTCAATCATTAACTGAGCGAGCCTATGACCATCGAAATACAACTTATTTATCAGTTAAACTCCTCTTTCTAACTTTCAAACCTTACAACTTTCAAACTCTTACTATTTACCTCAATCGTATTCGCGGGTCGAGTAATCCATAAATTATATCAACCAGTATATTAATTAGCACAAATAAAAATGCAGCAACCAATACTGTTCCCATTACTACCGGCAAATCATATTTATCTAATGCATCAACAACTTCCTTGCCAACACCTTTCCACCCAAATATATATTCTACAAAAATGGCACCTGCCAACAAACTTGCAAACCACCCGGAAATTGCAGTAACAACAGGATTTAGTGCATTTTTTAAGGCATGTTTAAAAACCACCACAGCCTTTGATAGCCCTTTTGCATGAGCTGTACGTATATAGTCTTGCGACAATACATCTAACAGAGAACTTCGAGTTAATTGTACAATGATTGCCAACGGTCTTATTCCAAGTGTTACAGCAGGAAGAATTAAATTTTTCAAATCTAAGTATTCTCCATTTCCGTAATCGTCCGATGTATATAGGCTGCCAACTGTATTTAATCCGGTATAATCGCTTAGCAAATACCCGAAAATCCAGGCAAAAATTAGTCCTACAAAAAAAGAAGGACCTGCCATGCCAAGTACTGCAAGCAAAAGAGATAGTTTATCGAATAATGTATTTTTTTTTAAGGCTGCAACAACGCCCAAAATAATTCCTAAAAAAGATGCAAGTACCATGGCTGAAAATGCCAATACTGCTGTTTCAGGAAGTGTTTCTTGTAATATTTCGGAAACTTTTTTCTTGGTTTGGTAAGACCTTCTTAAATAAGGATATTTAAGCACAAGAACGCCTTGGCTACCAATATCAAGCAATTCCTTAGCTGAGTATTTTTCAGGATTTAAAAATAAATAATTGTCTTTATCCACTTTATTGTGAAATGAGATTGGAGATAAATCATTTAAATACAATACAAACTGACTGAACAATGGTTTGTCTCTTCCTAAATCTTTATTTATTGCATCGATGGAAGCTTGATCGGCACGCTGTCCCAACATTAATCGAGCAGGATCTCCGGGCAATACATTAAACAAGAAAAAAACGGCAGTAACCACGCCCAGCATGACCAAAAATCCGTAAATAATTTTCTTGAAAATATAACTAATCACTACTTACCAAAATATTTTTGCTTAACATCGTTGTAAGCAGGGAATGAATTATAATGCCACATATCTATCACTACACCGCCTTTTAAAAGCATAAGCCCGGGATTGGCCCTTATCATTGTTTTTAGCACTGTACCATCTGTGTTATAGAACGGATAGTTAATTTTATATTCTGCTTTAAACGGAGTTACCAAATCTTTGCCGGAGGCAGTAAGACATACAAAAGAAACACTGTCATTTGAGCACAGTTCATAAAAATCATTTATTCTACCTTGAACATCTTTTTCCGTTTTAGCTAAATCATATGCTATCAGCAGAAAATTATAGTTTGGATTTGTTATGATATCTTGTGTATAATCTGCACCGTCTTCAACAGAAGAAATACCAAAATCTTTTATCTGAGGCTCTACGCCTTTTTCAACAACTTCGTTTCTGCTGCTTACGTAATCCCATTCTACATCCCAATTTTCTGGCCATGTATCAAACTCTTTAGTTTCAGCAGTTTTCTTGTTTTTTAAGGTGTAGAAAAACTTTAGGACATCGGGCTTACCTAGCGTTTGTTCTGGTATGTTTTTCCCTATTGCATATGCTCTAAAATCTTTGATTGGCAAGTAGTTGTAGGTATAAACAGGAAATGCTACAGTGCCTGCAATAATTATTGCCATTGCAATATTCTCCGCTGTTTCTCCAAGAAGTGAGTTGATGTGCTTTTGACCGATTAACAAAATCAACACAAAAGCCAACAAAATCATATCCTTCCAAAACGACTGCCAAGGTGTAAGTTTTATAGCATCGCCAAAACATCCACACGACTTAACTACATCGTAATAGGCTGAATAAAAAGTTAGAAATCCAAAAAACACTGTTAGGGCTAGCAAAAGCCAAAGCGTAAGTTTTATACGTGCACCTAATAGCAGAAAGAAACCCAACACCACTTCAAGCACACACATAAATATTGCCAAAAACAAAGATAATGGCATTAAAAATTCCGTTCCAAAAACTTCAAAATATTCGTCCAGCTTATAGGAAAACCCAAGCGGGTCATTTGCTTTGATAAGTCCGGAAAAGATAAATAGAACTCCTACAAATATTCTAGAAAATTGTGTTATAATCCTCATCATAAAATTTTAGTTTTTATTGTTCACTTAAACGAATCAATGCAAAAATTGCGTAATTAATCATATCTAAGTAATTGGCATCTATCCCTTCGGATGCAATGGTTTGACCTTTATTATCCTCAATTTGTTTTATACGCAACAACTTCATTAAAATCAAATCTGTTAGTGAACTTATGCGCATATCACGCCAAGCTTCATCGTAATCATGATTCTTATTTTCCATCAAATTCCTTGCCATTGTTATATACTTATCATACAACTGAATGGCTTCATCGTGCGGCAACTCTACTCTGGTATCGCTTCTTAGCTCTAGTTGCGTAAGAGCAATGGCACAATAATTAACGATTCCAATATATTCCGAACGTACGTCTTCTTGCACCTTTTGCATCCCTTTCTCCTCAATACTTCTAATACGTTGTGCTTTTATAAAAATTTGATCGGTAATAGAACTAACTCTAAGCACTCGCCATGCCGTTCCATAATCTTTCATTTTATTCGTAAAAACATTTCTGGCTGACTTTACAGCTGCTTCGTATTGCACTCGAGTTTTTTCCATAGTATTGTAAACCGAACTAATTCATAATTCTAGGTGTTAAATTATGAATTATATGCTGAATATCCGACTTTTACGCTTTGATTTTTCAACATAAATAGAAGAAATCTAAACAGTTTTAAACATCATTGTTAGTTATCATGAAATACAGCCATTTACCAAAGTTTACAAAATGTAATGCATTTGAATGGTGTATAGCAAACTAAAATTAGAATTTAAAAATACAGACGCATGAATTCGAATTTATTCTCCCTTTTAGAACCAACAGCTCCTTGGGTAATGGGAATTTTAAATGTTACACCCGATTCTTTTTTTGATGGAGGAAAATACTTGAAGGAAGAATTGCTTGTAACACACATAAACAAATTGATACACGAAGGTGCCGATATTATTGATATTGGAGGGTGCTCCACCAAAGCCGGTGCCGCAACAATTACTACAGAGGAAGAATTAGAACGAGTGATTCCGGCTATACAGCTTACGAAAGCCTTGTTCCCAAAAGCAATAATTTCTGTTGACACTTACAACCATTCTGTTGCCGTTAGGGCAGTTTCAGCAGGTGCCGATATGGTAAATGACATTTCAGGAGGAACACTAGACGATAACATGTTTGACACCGTGCGTGAATTAAACGTACCTTATATATTAATGCACATTCAAAACACTCCTGCCACCATGCAACTTAAACCTGCATATACAGATGTAGTAATGGATGTGTACGACCACTTACAAAAACAAATAGACAAATTAAGCCTACATGGGTTTAATAAAATAATTGTAGATCCCGGATTCGGATTTGGGAAAACTGTAGACCATAATTATGAAATTTTAAAAAACCTACATGTTTATAAAATGCTTGGATATCCTTTATTAACAGGCGTATCAAGAAAGTCGATGATAAATAGTGTGTTGGGTACGCTGCCAAAAAATGCTTTAAACGGCACATCAGTGCTGAACACCATTTGTTTATTAAACGGAGCGGATATTCTTCGGGTGCACGATGTAAAAGAAGCAAAAGAAGTAGTTACGTTGATAAAAAAATATAGATCTTAATAGCTATAACACCATTAATCCTATTAAATTTGTTTGCACACAAAAAAGATATTTATGCAAGTAAAAGAGCATGACTTAGCAACAGTAGAGCAAGCGCAAAAATTAAAATTACTTCCGGAAGAGTTTGAAAAAATAAAAGAGATTTTAGGCAGAACTCCCAATTTTACAGAGTTAAGCATCTATTCTGTAATGTGGAGTGAACATTGCTCCTACAAAAACTCTATTACTTGGCTTAAAACATTACCTAAAGATGGCCCGCACATGCTTGCCAAAGCCGGAGAAGAAAATGCCGGATTGGTTGATATTGGTGATGGATTGGCGTGTGCTTTTAAAATTGAATCGCACAACCACCCTTCTGCATTAGAGCCATACCAAGGCGCAGCAACGGGTGTTGGTGGAATAAACAGAGATATTTTTACAATGGGTGCTCGTCCTATTGCACAATTAAATTCATTACGTTTTGGTGATATAAAATTAGAAAGAACAAAGTGGCTCATAAAAGGCGTTGTAAAAGGAATTGGAGATTACGGAAATGCATTTGGAATTCCGACAGTTGGTGGCGAGGTGTTTTTTGATGAATGCTTTAATGTAAATCCATTGGTAAATGCAATGTCTGTAGGATTGGTTAAAGTGGGAGAAACTGTTTCTGCTACATCTTACGGAGCAGGAAACCCGGTTTTCATTGTAGGTTCGTCAACAGGAAAAGATGGAATACATGGAGCTAGCTTTGCATCAGCTAATTTAACCGAAGAGTCGGCTAAAGATTTGCCTGCGGTACAAGTGGGCGATCCATTCCAAGAAAAATTATTGCTCGAAGCATCGTTAGAAGTTATAAAAACAGGTGCTGTAATTGGCATGCAAGATATGGGAGCCGCGGGAATTACGTGTTCCACCTCTGAAATGTCTGCAAAAGGAAAACACGGAATGAAAATATGGTTGGATAAAGTTCCTACTCGCCAAGCAAACATGCTGCCGTTTGAAATTCTTTTGTCCGAATCGCAAGAAAGAATGCTTATTGTTGTGAAGAAGGGAATGGAAGAACCTGTAAAAAAAGTTTTTGACAAGTGGGATTTAAACTGTGTTCAAATTGGAGAAGTGATAGAAGGCGATATATTGGAATACTACATGAATAATGAGCTAGTAGCACAAGTTCCTGCAGAATCATTGGTATTAGGCGGAGGAGCTCCTGTATATAAAAGAGATTATGTAGAGCCTGCTTATTATGCAGCAGCTAAAGAGTTTTCGATTGAGCAAGTAAAACAGCCTGAAAATTTAAAAGACGTGGCTACCTTTTTAGTTTCTCATCCAAACATTGCTTCTAAAAAGTGGGTGTATGAGCAATACGACTCAATGGTAGGTACAATAAATATGAGCACCAACAATCCATCGGATGCTGCTATAGTAAATATTAAAGATTCAAACAATGCACTTGCATTGAAAGTGGACTGCAACTCTCGTTATGTAAATGCCGACCCTGAAATAGGTTGCGCCATTGCAGTTTCTGAATGTGCCAGAAACATTGTGTGTTCCGGAGGAGAGCCGAGTGCAGTAACAAACTGTTTAAACTTTGGAAATCCATATAATCCAGAAGTGTATTGGCAATTTGTGGGCTCTATTAAAGGAATGTCGGCTGCTTGCACAAAATTTAAAACTCCTGTTACAGGAGGCAATGTTAGTTTTTACAATCAGTCTTCTTACGAAGGACCTGTTTTCCCTACTCCAACGATTGGAATGTTGGGATTAATAAAAGACAAAAAAAATATTACTCCAATTGGATTTAAAAAAGCCGGACACTTAATTTATTTAATCGGTGAATCAAGAAATGATATTTCCAGTTCAGAATATGTTTACTCTTTTCACAACATAAAAAACACACCTGCACCCTACTTTAACTTGGACGAAGAATTCAACGTTCAACATGCAACCAAAGCTTTGATAAGAGCAGGATTAATAGAAACCGCTCACGATGTGTCGGATGGTGGATTATTTGTAACACTTGTAGAAAGTGCATTTGTAAACCAGTTAGGTTTTGATATTAGCACAGACGATATGTTACGAAAAGATGCATTTTTATTTGGAGAGTCGCAAAGCAGAATTGTAGTTAGTGTAGCCCAAGAAAAAGAAGATACGTTTATTGAGTTTATGATGAATCAAGAAGTTGAATTCAACTTTATAGGAGAAGTAACAGAAAAAACAATAAAAGTAGATGAAGAAAGCTGGGGCGAAATAAGCAACTTTAAAGGCAAGTACGAAAGCTCGTTGGGAGAACTACTTAGAAATTAAATCACATCAACTAATCATTAGTACATACAAGATGGCGGGTGAGTCAAAAAATCAAATTAAGGAATATCCTGAAATAGGGAAAGTTTACAAACATTACAAGGGCGGGAAATACGAAGTTTTAACATTGGCCACCCATAGCGAAAACAACGAAACACTTGTAATTTACAAATCGATTCACTTTGGCAGTGTATATGCACGCCCACTGTCTATGTGGTTTGACACTATTGTTTTATCAAAAGAAAACGAGCCGAACGTTTCTGTAAAACGATTTACATTGTGCTGATTTTTAGCACAACTAATATAGCTTTCTAAACCATTCGTAAAAAGTAACTGTTGTAAGCAGCATAAAAAGATTATAAAATAAATCCTCAACCGGAATGGTTCCTATTCGAATATTAAATATATGGTTAGGATTATACCACACTATTTCTTGCTCTATAAAAGCGCCTGTTAATAATCCGTTCATTAGTAGAAATGGAAGAATAGATAGTAAAAACGCTGCGGTAAATTTATTTAACCAAATTGGCTTATAGTAAAACAAAACTACAGCGGCAACTAGCGCAGCTCCGCCCATTTTTAAACTGCTATACAATTGAGTGGGAACCAATATTGCACACCCAATACCAACTAGTACAAAAAGTGCCAAAACTATTTTATAGTATTTGTCTAGAATATCTTTTTTAAAGTAAGCTCCGACACACTCATATATAAACAAACAAGCGTAATGTGTTGCCGGAAAAAAAAGCCATTCCTCTATAGGCAAATAAAAAAGAGTAGGTCCGAGAATGTATCTATCATTAAATCCCCAAATTCCGTAATAGGTAAATGCACTATCCCACGGAATAAAAATAAGCATCATGCAAGCTATTGCCGGAAAAATGTACTTCCACTTTTCATAAAATGAAACACGTTTATCGAAGCTTAAAGACAGGGGGCCTAGAATAACAAATAAATCGAGAAGTAAATAGAGATTATTCATCCTCGAATAGATTATTTTGAATCAACTGCACGTTTAGCCTCTTTGTAATATTTTGTTGGCACCCAAAGCATTCCAAAACATTCTCCATCTTCTTTGTTTAAGTGCTTGTGGTGTACTTTATGAGCCTTTCTTAATGCACGCAAGTATACATTATCGGAGTTTCTAAACCACTTAAAACGTTGATGAATAAAAACATCGTGTACAAAAAAATAAGCTACCCCATACATTGCAATTCCGACTCCAATCGATACCACAAAATAATACTGATGCATTAAGCCAAGCATAATACACAACCAACTTGGAATGGCAAAAATTAGAAAAAAGAAATCATTCTTCTCAAAGAAGCCCGGTTTAACCTGATGATGGTCTTCGTGAAAAAACCACATAAAGCCATGCATGGCATATTTATGAGTTGCCCAAGTTACAAGCTCCATCATAAAAAAAGTAAACAACGTAATTAAAATATAAGTCAGCATACTACTCTAATTTTCACAACATCAAATTTAACAAAGAAAAAAAGATTACTTGAATTAAGTATATCCACTCTCCTACCTTACTTGTAATATAACTATTCATTTTAAAAACCAAAGCCAATAATATAAATGAAACAATCCACCAAGCAACATAGTTCTGAATTGGTATTGTATTTCCTGCCCAACTCCAATAATTAAATGAGACAGCAATTGGTTCAATCAACAAATCCAACGCTACCATCAATGAAGCACCAACAAACAATTTGACCCAATAATTTTTGTATTTATTAGCAACGCTCGCACTACCAATTAGTAACAAACACCAATTCACTCCAATAACAAGCGGAACATCTAAAAGTTTTGCCCCAAGCGTTTCGCCATACTGATACTGACCAAATATGCTACCCGTTTTTACCCCAATTAATTCTACTAAATACCCCAAAACTGCTATGGCAATAGACATAATTAGCCAATTGTTCCTATCTAAACGAGCTTTAGAACGCAATTCTGCAACTAAAAAAAAACACAGCGTAATAAGTAAATTTAATGGTGTAAGAGAAATAAAATACGCTCTATCAAAAAACAAAATTCCAACAAGCCCAACCAAATGGAATATAATTATTACAAGTATAGATATTCTGTTAATTAACATCTGCTATTAGTTCACTTACAATTTTAGCACTATTTAAGCAAAGTGGAATTCCTCCTCCAGGATGCACACTTCCACCACAAAAAAATAAATTATTTACCTCAGTAGAAAAATTAGCGTGTCTGCTAAATGCTGACATTTTTGTATTACTAGCAGTACCATACAACGAGCCATGCAAACTACCTGTTTTACTTTCTATAGACACGGGAGTTAACACATCTTCAACAATGATGTATTTTTCAATATCTGTTGAAAGTAGTGTGTTAATCTTTTTTATAATAAAGGCTCTTGCCTTTCGCTGCACCTCATCAGTATAATAGCCTTTATTAGCCGGCATGTTTATCATTACAAACCAATTTTCGGCACCCACAGGAGCATCTCCGGTTATTTCTTTCGATGATATGTTTATATATACTGTAGGGTCTTGATAGACTTCTTGTTTAGCAAACATACAATCGAACTCTTCTTTATAATTAGAGCTGAACAAAATATTGTGCAAATCGAGTTGAGAAAATCTTTTATTTATTCCCCAATAAAAAATCAATGCGCTACTAGATCGCTCTTGCGTTGCAATAGTTTTTGATTTTTTTAACTCAGGTATTAATTTCTTATAGGCATTAGCTATATCGCTATTGCAAACTACCATATCAAAATCAAAATGCTGTTGCTTAGAAATAACCCCGGAAGCCCTACTCCCATTAAGAATTATTTTATCTACTGGCGAATTAAAATGAAACGTTACACCTAAATCAATACAAAGCTTATAAAGTGATTCGGGAATTTGTTGCATCCCTCCTTCCGGAATAAATGTTCCAATACCGTGCTCTAAATGAGGAATAAGCGTAAGTAATCCCGGTGCGCTATATGGATTAGAACCATTATATGTTGCGTACCTATTAAACAACTGTATCAATTTATCATTCTTTAGCTCACGCACATTTACCCCATTCATTGTATTAAGCAAATCGAAGGAATAAATATGTGAAAGCGCAACTAGCACTTTACTACTTAGCCAAGTAGATAACTTATGCAACGAATGAGTCATAAATAAATTACCAACACGCTGGTACTTCATTTTTGACTTATTAAAGTAATTGATAATTACATTTTTGTTTACACCTAATTTATTTTCTATTTCGTGTGCAAACTTTGTGATATCGGCATAGCCGGTAAGCAGCAAGCCATCGCTAAAAAAATAGTTACAAGCAACCTCTTTTTGCTTATAATTAAAATAAGTACGGGGATTTTTATTGGCAGCAACAAATACATCATCAACCAATTGGGGCATGGTAAAAAGCGAAGGGCCTGCATCAAATCTAAAGCCATCTTTCTCAAACGAAGTAAGCTTGCCTCCATAATAGGAGTTTGCTTCAAAACAAGCAACAGCGTATCCTTTAGCCGCCAGCCGAGCTGCGCAGGCCAAACCTGCAATTCCGGAACCAACAATGCAAACCTTTTTACTTTTTTGTTTCACTTTCTAAACTAAAAAAATATAACACTCAATAAACAATTTACAAACTTTATTGTTTTACAGGTATAGGTTATTATAATAAAAAGCCGAGCTCCAAATAATATGGAGCTCGGCTTTCATTTAAAATATCGCTCTATTTACTGTACAACAATTTTATTCACATACATTCCTTTTACATTCCCAATTGTTAAATAGTAAATCCCTTTAGACAACGTACTTGCAGGCACAGCGTAGCTATTCTGACCGTTTTGTATATCAATTGCTTGAACATAATTTTGCTGACCTAACTGATTAGTCAAAACAAGTGTAGCATTTTCCATACTTGCTAAATTATTTACCGATACGAAAACTGATTTATCATCAGCACTATACATAGAGGTAATGTGTTTGGTGGTAAACCATTCTCCTATTCCCGTATTAGGTGTTATTGTAATTATTTGGGAGAATGAACTATCGGAACCACAACTGTTTGTTACTTTCAAATTAACAGTATACGTTCCTGCGCTGGTGTATTTTATGGTTGCTAGCGGAGAGGTTGATGATGCAGGTGTTGCGCCAGGCATTGACCAAACAAAAGTAGCTACATTCGAACTGGTTGTAGCATCTAAATTTATAAACTGATTAGGAATAGTATTGGTTACAGATACATTTCCATTTGCAACAGGCATCGTATCTAAGTAAACATTAAAAGATGTAGCCCCATAACAACCATTAGCAGTTGTTGCAGCAACCTCGTATGTTTGATTATTCAGCAACGGAACAATTTTTACTGTATCTCCAATTGTAGCACTCAATCCAGAGGATGGCGACCAACTGTAAGAACTAGCACCTGAAGCCACAGCCGTAAGCGTATCTCCTGAACCTATACAAATTGAATTGCCGGGAGATAAAGACACATTAATTTGTGGTTTGGGATTAACAACTATTGTTTTAATCAATGTGTCTGTAAGATTTGCACACCCTGATGAAACACCTACCAATTTTACATTATACGTTTTGGGAGTTGAACCACTGTTCGTAAAATAAATTGTATCTACAATTCTTGAAGAAACATTCGGCTTACCTCCTCCAAAATCCCAACCTAGCGAAGTATTGAATTTTGAGTTAGTAGCGTCAAACACAATAAAATCATTCTCACAAATAGTGTCTGAACTTGTGGTAAACTGAACTTCAGGTGCTAAATCTGTCATATGAGGAAACATATGAATATGAGATTTCGAAATAAAATCCCATGGAGTACAGCCGCCACTTGCCTTTAAATGACACCAAGAATTATCAGCTTTTTTATACCAAATTAAATCCTCATTTGGATTTTGAACTGGTGCAAAACTAGACCCAATCAACGCCATTGTATCTCCATTGCTTGCAGCCCATTGCAAATTACCTTCGTTTAATCCACCACCCTGCATTGCAATACTCACAAAGAAACTATCAGGCTTAACACCTGCAATTCCTACAGATGGAATTTTAATAGCAGGTAAATTAATGATAACAGTTTTAATACCGGAAGGTGAAGCATTTAGCAAAGTAGATAGAGGAACATTCGTTACCGGAGCGTTAATATCCACCGGTTTTCTTGTAATGGAATCCAATCCATATACCTTAATCTTTATGTATTTAGATGCAATACTAGATGCAGGTGCACTTGTTTTACCAAGCAACAACGTTATTCTATGAACATAATTCAATCCGTTACTTACTCCGTACAATTGTGCAATCTCTTTGTGTAATAAACTATTTACACCAAACGCATGACCACCGCTTGCTGCTGCATCAGGATATGTCCACAAAGAAGCCGACCATTTATTTGGATTTGGATTATTTGAAAAAGGATTATTTTCCCAATACAAGGTATCGCACCCTTTTGGTCCAGACAATACGGTAATGTAATTTGTTTTAACCTCCACGTCTGTTCCAAAACTATTGGTGGCAGATAATGTAACGGTATAAACTCCCGGAGTTTTAAATGTAATATTAGATAAGTTTGTTTGGGGAGAAACTAAATTAGCTGCACCTGTATCTACACGCCATTGATAAGAAGTTGGAGCATGTTTGGATTTATTGGTAAACGATATTTTAGAACCGGCATAGATGGTTGTATAGTTGGCCTCAAAATCTGCAATTGGTGTATTGTACTGTGTACCCAACAAACAACTCAATGCACTTGAACTTTCTATCCTTCCCGACCCCAACAAACCAGCATATGCGGTATTCCCGGCTAAACTGTAAATACTTTGATCTGCATTGTTTTTTAAACAATTTTCTATATCCTGCTGAGTAACTGCAGGTTTATAAGATAACATCAACCCACATAAACCAGACACAATACCTGCCGATATAGATGTTCCTGATGCTGTAGAATAACCTGAATTTGCTACCATAGTATAGGTAGTTGTAAAAATATTATCGCCAGGAGCAGAAACATCTATCCAATTTCCAAAATTAGAAAATGAAGATTTTACATCTCCATTATTGGTAGAAGCAACAGCTATTACATTATTGTATGCCGCTGGATAGTACATTGCGTTTGTATTATCATTACCTGCAGCCGCTACAATTACACATCCTTTTGAGTAGGCAAAATCAATTATACTTTGCCCGGTAACAGTAGCAACAGGACTTCCCCAAGCCAAACAAATAACGTTTGCTTTATTGATGGCTGCATATAAAATACCTTCGTAGCCATGCGTAATTGCATTGGCTACATTACTGGCCTTTATTGGCATTATTTTTATTTTAAATCCTATGGAGGCAACACCCTTGGCATTATCTGTGGTTGCCGCAGCAGCACCTGCTACTTGAGTTCCATGAAAAAATTGTGCAGAAGTAGGGCTTGGGTCGTTATCATTATCGGCAACATCAAATCCATTCTTATCGTCTATATAACCATTATTGTCATTATCCACTCCATTTGTATTATTATCTAAGGAGTTTACCCAAATACTAGATGCTAAATCGGCATGATTAATTTGTATTGCATCATCAATAACAGCAACAACAACACTTGTACTTCCTTTATTAAGATTCCATGCTCCGGATGCATTAATTTTAGCAAGCTCCCATTGCGCTGAATAATTAGGGTCGTTTGGATTATAACTCAATTTTTCCAACGGAATTGATTCGGCATATTCCACTTCCGGAGAAGATTTTAACACCTTGATTGCTCTCCCAACATCATTTACCGAAGCTAAATCGACTTCGTATATATTTTGTAGGGCTGGAAAATTGGAAATATTGGTAAATGACTTACTAACCTTATTTATTCTTACTGATTTACCAAAATTGGTAAACACATCAGGAATTGTAGCTTCTTGACTTACACCGGAAACGCTAGTGATGGATAAACTAGGATTTTTTAGTTTTACCCACAACCTTTTGGATTGGTAGGAATTGGTGTTTAACTGTGAAAAAATAAATGCAGGTAAAGCAATGAAAAGAAATAGTAATTTCTTCATAAGGTTGGGTTTTGTGGTTAATTTAAGACTGTTAATATCCTTATACTCAAAATAGCGGTAAAAGTTTCGCTTATTAGAAAATAAAAGAGAAAATTTATGCCAGCTTTTTATAAAACGGTATATTCACACGTTTTAAAACCAAAAACTTACTTAGACAATGAAAAATGTATCAACCATTTTAAATGTAGTTCTGCTTGTTGCAGTTGCATTTTTGTATTATTTACACTTTAGTGGTAAAAAAAGTGGAATTTCTAACACGACAAACACTTCCACCTCGGATAGTACAGTTAATAGCACACTAACTCCGCTTTTACCCAAAGAGATAAAGCCAAACAAAATAGTTTTTGTAAATACAGATACACTTATCAGCAAATTAAAGTGGGTTAAAGACTTAGAAAAAGAGGCAGAAGCTAAACAAGGCTGGTTAGAAAAAAACTACAAGGATAAAGCTCAAAAATACCAAGATGATTATTTAATGTATCAAGAAAAAATCCAAAAAGGGCTTTTATCAGTTGACCAAGCCAAAGCCGCTGACGAAGACATGAAACGCAGAGGCGAGGAACTTGCTAATATGGAAGCCCAATTACAAGAATTGCAATACGATATTCAGAAAAAAAACATGGCACTCAAAAAGGATGTTACTGCCTACCTAAACGAGTATAACAAAAATGCAGGATACAATTATGTTTTATCGTATTCGGGCATTGGCGAATTGCTATTTGCAAACGATTCCCTAGATATTACCAACGAAGTGGTGGCTGGATTGAACGAGCAATACAACCAAAAGAATAAAAAGAAATAAAATGGAGAACAGTATAAACAAAGTAAAAGAGTTTCATGATGCTTTTAGCATAAAAAACAACTTTACTCCAACTTCTAAACTAACCCAAGACGAATATTTACTGCGCTATACCCTTATGCGCGAAGAAAATGAAGAATACTTAGAAGCTTGCAAAAATGGTGATTTGGTAGAAATTGCCGATGCCTTAGGCGACTTAATGTATATTTTATGTGGCACTATTTTAAAACACGGACTTCAAGACAAAATTGAAGCTGTTTTTAACGAAATACACCGAAGCAACATGAGCAAACTAGATGAAAACGGAAAGCCTATTTATAGAGAAGATGGGAAAGTGCTGAAAAGCGAAAAGTACTTTAAGCCTAACATAAAAGAAATTTTAGAGAAATAAATTAGGAGCTATTACTCTAATTGCCAATACGAGTCCAAATATTACAAGTATTAACCCTGACACTCTATTTACCCACAAAAGTACAGTAGCGTTTAGGTAGTTTTTAATTTTTCGAGCAACAAAGCATTTTACCACATCTGTTGCAAAAATGGTAATGAGAGATGCTACAAAAAACACAATTGCATTAATTTTTGAAGACTCGAATCTAGACCCGGCCAGCGTAACTACACCTACCCAAAATAGTATTACAAATGGATTAAATAGGTTTAAAAAAAAGCCTTTTATCACCACCACCGATATCGATTTCCCAAAACTAGAAGCGGCAGACGATTGTTTTAGTGTTTTTTTACCCAACATATTATACAACCCAAACAACACAAGAATAAAGCCCCCAACAATGCCTATTTCCATTTTATAGATTGGATTATCAATAAACTGTAAAAAACCTAAATAAGCCAATATGATGCAAAACAAATCGCTAAGAAATATACCAAAAGCCAACGCTACACCAATTTTAAATCCGTTGGTTAAACTAGTGTCTAGCAAAGCAAAAAAAGCGGGACCAATTAACATTGCCAATGTTAAGCCAAGTAAAATGCCTTCTAAAACTGCACTAATCATCTTATTTAGTTAATTTGGCTAAGAAAGCTTCCCAATCTGTCAGCTGATTTTTTTTCAAAACCCGTGGAAATTTATTTTGCCCCCCCTCCTTGCCTTTTGAACGCATAAAATCATAAAAAACTGCCGATGGAAGCACTTCTATCAATATATCTTTCAACGCTGCAATACGCTCCACTCGGTAATCATCGTTTAACGCTTTCAAATTAGAGTCAATTTTCTCCTTTAAAACAGAAGTATCTACTTTATCATCTGTTCCAATATACCATTTGTGAGCAAATAAATTTTCGTAGTTAATTCCGGCAACACTAAACTCTCTAATCACAATATTTAATTCATCTTCCACCATTTTTATGGCTCTATTCATGTTATCTTGCGAAAGATGCTCTCCGCACAAGCTCAAAAAATGCTTGGTTCTACCGGTAATTACAATTTCGCCATATTCTAAGGAAGTAAATTTTATAGTATCTCCAATTAAATAACGCCAAGCACCTGAGCAGGTTGAAAGTAGTATTGCATACTCTTGATTTTCTTTGACATTTTCTACGGTAAGTGTCTCCGGATTTTGAATCATATTGCCATCGCCATCAAAATTGTTCTCATTAAATGGCACAAATTCATAAAAAATTCCATTATCGAGCACCAAACGCATTCCCTCGGAATTAGGTCGTTCTTGATACGCAATAAAACCTTCGGAAGCCAAATATGTTTCCAAATATATCATTGGTTTACCCAAAAGCTTTTCAAACCCTTTTTTATATGGAGTAAATGAAACACCTCCGTGCGCGTAAATAAGCAAGTTGGGCCAAATTTCATGTATATTGTTTAGCTTGTAATGAGCTATAATTCGTTCAAAAAGTATTTGCATCCATGCCGGCACACCAGATACTACACCAATATCCCAATCTTTTGCACTTTTTGTAATTTCGTCTAATTTGGAGTTCCAATCTCGCTCTTTTGCAATTCGCCTTCCCGGCTTATAAAAATATTGAAACCAAAAAGGTAAATTACCGGTAGATATTCCACTTAAATCGCCTTCAAAATACGTTCCGTTATAGTTTAAATGTGTGCTTCCGCCTAACATTAATATTCCACGTTGAAAATGTTCTTTGGGTAAATTATAATGCGACATGGTTAAAATTTGCCGCATACTCGTTTTACGTATAGCCTTTATCATATCCTTTGTAACAGGAATGTATTTGCTAGACGCCTCGGACGTGCCGGAACTTAACGCAAAAAATTTGACTTGTTCAGGCCAGCAAACAAATGGCTCTCCATTAATAGCCCGGTACCACCATTTTTGAAATATGGAATTATAATCGTGCGTAGGAACACTTTTTTGAAAATCGCCTACAATATCTTTGGAACGTAATAGTGCATTAAAATTATAGTGTTCTCCGAAAGCGGTAGCTTGTGCTTTTGTTAGTAGTTTAGTAAGTGTATTTGTTTGAACCTTAAATGCATCTTTCCTCGGAAATTTCGGCAATTTTCGATTTAGGTCTATTGTACTTTTAAGTATCGATCCCAACAACTGCATAGCCATATTTTAAAATAATAAAAAACTACAAATCAATTATTTACAAGATTGTATTAAAGTTTTAGTTTAACACATCAATATACTAAAAATTAGACTAAAAACACGTGTACTCTAGAATTAATGTTTGTGATTAGGATCGCTATGGTCATGCCCACCATGATCATCACTTTTAGGTTTTACAGGGTCGAAAGCAGACATAATTTCCACATCAAATATTAAAGTTGAATTTGGTTTAATTGCCGGAGCTTTTCCCTTTTCTCCATAGGCTAAAGCAGGAGGAATAATAATTCTATATTTTTCTCCTATTCGCATCAATAAAAATGCTTCTTCCCACCCCTTAATAACTTGATTTTTTCCAATTACAAACTGAAAGGGTTTGCCCAAATCAACAGTCGAGTCGAACATGGTGCTATCCTCCAGAAATCCTGTATAATGTGCCATTACAACATTTCCAGGAACTACCAATGGACCGTTAGGATTTTCCTTTACACGAATGTATTTTAAACCACTTTCGGTAGTTTTAACCTCTAATCCTGCAATATCATATGGTTTTGGAGCTTTACGTGGAGTAACCAAGAGCAACTCTACATCAAAAATTAAATCAGATTTAGCTGGAATTATCCCCATTCCTTTTTCTCCATAGGCAAGTGCATGTGGAATAATAAACTTCGCCCTTTCGCCTTGACGCAAATAGGTAAACCCTTCCTCCCAACCTTTAATTACTCTGCTCGCTCCTATTTTAAACTCAAATGGTTTAGCTCTTTCAACAGAAGAATCGAACAACTGACCATCCGTTAAAAAACCCGAATAATGAACTGTAAGCTTATCACCTTTTTGAGGCAATACTCCATTGGGGTTTTTCTTTAACATAATATACTTTAAGCCACTTGCAGTGGTTATTGTATCCATTGACTTAGTAACAGCCGCAGGTTTTGGGGCGGGTATCATATCTAACAACTCAACCTCAAAAAGCAAGGTTGAATTGGCAGGAATTGTTCCTACCGGATTAGAACCGTAAGCTAAATCGGGAGGAATTGTAACATTGGCCTTGTCGCCAACATGCAACAACGCCACAATTTCATCCCATCCTTTTATAACTTGCCCCACTCCCAGCTTAAACGCAAAAGGTTGTCCTCGTTCTACCGAGCTATCAAAAATAGTATCGTTGGTAAGTCGTCCTACATAATGCACATTTACTAAATCTCCGGCTTGAGGTTGAGCTCCATTTCCTTTTTGAACAATAGAATATTTCAGTCCACTTGCAGTACTAACAAGTACAGGCTTTTTAACCTTTTTTTTCTTTATCTTTTTTTGTGAGAAACTAGTGAAAGAAACAACCAGTGCAAGCAGAAGAAAAACTATTTTTCGCATTTTTTACAATTTAAATGTACTTGTATACAAATTATTTAACCCCAACAACCTCAACATCAAACAACAACGGAGAATATGGGGGAATGGCTCCTTGAGACCCCATTTCGCCATAAGCCAAATTAGAAGGTATTAAAAAAGTAGCTTTCCCACCTACTTTCATTAATTGTAATCCTTCATCCCATCCCGGAATAACTTGACCTTGCCCAACCGAAAATTCGATTGGCTGCCCTCTATCAATAGAAGAATCAAATGTATTTCCATCTAAAAACATACCGGTATAATGTACTTGCACCATAGAACCTTTCAAAACTTGCGCTCCAGTTCCTTTTGTTTTTTCGATAACATACAAACCACTTGCAGTAGGTTTAGTGGTAATATTATTTGTTTTTATATAGGCTTCTATTTCAAGCGGCTCTTGAGTTTTACGTTTTTCTGCTTCTGCGGCTTGCTTTTGCATTGCCATTTCTTGCTCTTTCATTACCTCTTCTTTGCTACGAATGCTAACTAACTTAACATCAAATGTCAACAAACTTCCTTTATCAATAAATGCAGGTAGCTCCTTTGCTTTAAAAGCAAGCAAATACAAAGAATCTGCGCTTACTTTAAAACTTGCACTATCTCCAACACTCATCATTGCCAAGCCTTCTTCAAAACTACCTTTAAACGGTGCTTTTGCAACAGGAAACTCAATTGCTCCGCTACCATCCATGGCAACTTGAGCCGATTTAAAAAGCACAGAATCTTTAGATGTTTTGTATTGCATAATTACCTTTATAAAATCGCCTTCTTTAGGTTTTACGCCCTCTTTATTTTGAGAATAAAATTTGTACTCCAAACCAGATTCCGTTTTTTCAAAATCTGCTGACCCTTTGTTAGAATTACAAGACACCACAAAAGCTCCTATTGATGCTAAAATTGCTGTTTTAAATTGTTTTTTCATATTCATTTTTTTAAGATTTTGCCATAACATAAATGGCAAATATGTTGTTTTGATTGTTATTTTACTTGGACAATTTCAATATCATAAATTAGTGTGGTGTAAGGAGGCACAACCCCAGTAGATGAGCCATCCTTTCCGTAAGCAAGATGCGAAGGTATAATTAATTTTGCTTTCCCACCTTGTTTCATCAATTTAATTCCCTCGGCAATTCCGGGTATAATTTGATCTTCTTTACCCATTACAAATTCAAATAAGGACGAATCGATTGTAGTATCAAATTTTTTACCATCCATAAAATAACCATTGTAGCGCATTACAATCGTTTTTTCATTTTCAACTAGAGGGCCGTCCCCCTCAATTGCCGATATATAATACAACCCATTATCTAAAGGCGATTGAAAAATATTGTTTTGTCTTAAATAAATCAACAGCTTGCGTTGCTCTTCTATATCTAAATCATCTATTAGTTGCGCCAACAGCTTTAATTCATTTTCATATGCTTCTTTGGATAATATTTTTTGGAGTTTTACATCCACATTTAAAATACTAGATTCTTTAATAAAAACAGGGTATTCGGTTTGCAAAAACTTGATAAATAACGAATCACTATGTACTTTAAAAGTTATGCTATCTCCTTCATTCATGCTTGTATAAAACTCCTCAAAACTGCCCTTAAAGCTTACTTTGCTTGCAGGCACAAGCAAATACCCCAAAGGATTTTGATTCTTGGTGTCTAAAAAAACCGAATCTCGTTCGTTTTTATACACAATTCGCAGCGCGAGGAAATCTGTATTTTTTGCAGTTTTAGTACTATCACCAAAGGATAATAGCTTATAATACAAACCACTATTTGTTTCTTTATATCCTTTGTATTTTTCTTCTTTTTTGCAGCTGGAAATAAAAGTCAATAAAAAAAAACAAACACACATCGAATTAGATATGTGCTTATTGAATTTAGATGAATATTTTTTGAATGCGCTCAATTAAAAAATTAAAGAGCAAAAATAAGAATAAATAGCTAGAAATTACCTAAGAGATATTAACTCAATATCAAATACTAAACTTGATCGGGGTGGCACCTTATCGTTATCGCCAGACAAACCATGCGCCAGATGAGACGGCATAACAAACAAAGCCTTTTCGCCCTCCTTCATATATCTAATACCTTCATGTAACCCACTTTCAACATGATCCTGACCAATTAAAAACTCTTTAAAACCATTTTTTTCGGACGAATAGCATACAGTGCCATCTAACAAGGATATTTTATACTTAACCTTTGCCATTTGGCCATTTTGGGCAAACGGTTTGTTGGTAGTGTCGTAAATCATATAACGCAACCCTGAGCCACTGGTGCGCATTTTCCATCCTTGTAATTTAACATATTGGTCAATTTCGTCCGACTCTTGCTTTACCATTTTTTTGTTGGCATCAATAAGTGGCTCTTTTAAGGTACTTTCGGACACATTTTTTCGACCTTTATTGTTGTTGCAGCTCAACAACACAAACAAAAATAATGTAATATGTAGGAATGTAGAAAACGGATTATTCATTGCGAAATTAATTAACTCAAATTTACTTTAATTTATACTTACTTCTTCCATTTATTTTATTGTTAATTAAAATCAAAATAGAGTGAAGGCCATATACCTCTTTAGGCCTTAAATAAAGTTTTAAATATTACAAGTTAAAACCAATGGTATTTATCTCCTGGAAGTTTCATTCTTACTTTTCGAGTAGGCTTACCAAGCATAAAATTGTATCGTAATCCAATTTGATAGCCAATATCAATAATATTGACCGGAACAGATGAAATACGCTTGCTTATACGATATTTTAAATCAGCAAATACATCAATAAATTTTATTTTTTGCGACAAGCCAAAACCTAAATTTATCCCATACCAATTATCCCTCTGCACCACATTGCTTGACTCTAACAAACCATAATTAAAAGCATCATAAGTAACCTTATTAAAAATTCTGTTTTGCATGGCAACTCCTGTTATAAAATAAAAAGCGGTAGAATAGCCCACCAAATTAGACCTAAAATTTGCGTTAATCTCTAGCGATTGAGATTGTACTTTTTTTTCGAAAATAGAAATGTCATGTTTCGCAAAATGAGTGTATTCAGCAGAAAGTAAAATATTTCGCTTTAGATAAACGCCCAACCTTATATTGTTTCCTATACGTGGTTTCGAAACAAAATCTTTATCGGTGTTAATGGTAGAAAAATTCAAACCGGCAGAAATAGATAGCCCTAGGCTGTCTTTTTTAGACGCAACTAAGGCAAACGAAATAAAAAATATCAGTATGGAAAGTAGATTTCTAATCATTACTTCAAATATCACTAATAAAACTTCAGTTGATACCAAAAATACATAAGAGGTACTATAGTATTGATAAACGGCTGGATAAATAAACAAGGTGTAAGTACAAATTTGTTTGTATATTAGCATAAACTTTAGGGGTGCCGAAAAGGCTGAGATTAAACCCTTTGAACCTGATACAGTTTGTACTGTTGTAGGAAAAAGTTAGGAATACAATCTTTCCTTTCCATTCACCTAAAGCATTTTATTAAAAAAATTAAAATTGAAAAATGCAAATCACTTTTAATGGTGAAATAATTGAAACCACTGAAAATAAGCCATTGAGTAATTTACTTTCTGAGAAAAATTTACTCGCCAAAAATGGTATTGCAATTGCTTTAAATAGTAAGGTAATTCCTAAACTTAAATGGGATACCACTCTATTGAACAACAACGATAAGATACTTGTTATTACTGCCACACAAGGTGGATAGAAGAAATTTGAAATTGAGAATTAAAAATTACGAATTAAAATAAACTATGAAAAAAGATAAAACTCCTGTAGATACTATAATCTCTACTACTCCATTCCCTGGTTCAAAGAAGGTTTTTGTAAAAGGGAAAATTCATCCCATAGAAGTCGCTATGCGCGAGATTGAAGTAAGTGATACAATTCATAAGTTTAATGGAAGTAATAAAATAACGAAAAATCCAAGTGTTACTGTTTACGATACAAGCGGACCTTATACCGACCCTTCTGTAAAAATTGATGTAAAAAAAGGATTAGCCAGATTGCGCGAAAAATGGATATTAGACAGAAATGATGTGGAAAAGTTGTCGGCTATTAGTTCAGCTTATGGTAAGGAAAGATTGGAAAATAAAGAGTTAGATGCATTGCGTTTTCAATACATACAAACCCCTTTAAGAGCAAAAAAAGGAATGAATGTGTCGCAAATGCATTATGCAAAAAAAGGAATAATTACTCCTGAGATGGAATACATTGCTATTCGTGAGAATCAGCGTATTCAGGAGATTAACGATTTGGGACATCAACATGCGGGCGAAAGCTTTGGAGCCAATACTCCAAAGAAATTCATTACCCCGGAATTTGTTCGTGATGAAATTGCAGCAGGAAGAGCAATCATACCAAGTAATATAAACCATCCTGAGGCAGAACCAATGATTATTGGCAGAAATTTTCTAGTAAAAATTAATGCGAATATTGGTAATTCTGCTGTAACATCAAGCATTGAAGAAGAAGTGGAAAAAGCTGTTTGGGCTTGTCGCTGGGGCGCTGATACTATCATGGATTTATCTACAGGTAAAAACATACATGAAACTCGCGAGTGGATTTTACGTAATTCACCTGTTCCAATTGGTACAGTGCCTATCTATCAAGCACTGGAAAAAGTAAATGGAATGGCAGAGGATTTAACTTGGGAGATTTTCCGCGATACGCTTATTGAGCAAGCAGAACAAGGTGTTGATTATTTCACTATTCATGCAGGAGTTTTGTTGCGCTATATTCCTTTAACAGCAAAGCGTGTAACTGGTATTGTTTCAAGAGGTGGTTCTATAATGGCTAAATGGTGTTTAGCACATCATAAGGAAAATTTCTTGTACACCCATTTTGAAGAAATTTGTGAAATCATGAAAGCGTATGATGTTGCTTTCTCTTTGGGAGATGGTTTGCGACCCGGAAGTATTGCGGATGCAAACGATGCTGCTCAGTTTGGTGAGTTGACTACTCTTGGTGAATTAACCAAAATAGCTTGGAAGCATGATGTACAAACTATGATAGAAGGTCCCGGACATGTGCCAATGCATTTGATTAAAGAAAACATGGACAAACAATTGGCAGAATGTGGGGAAGCTCCCTTCTACACATTGGGTCCTTTGACAACAGATATCGCACCTGGCTACGATCATATCACATCAGCTATTGGTGCTGCTATGATTGGTTGGTATGGCACTGCCATGCTTTGCTACGTTACACCAAAAGAGCATTTAGGCTTGCCAAACAAGAAGGATGTAAAAGATGGTGTTATAACGTACAAATTGGCAGCGCACGCAGCTGATTTAGCAAAAGGCCACCCCGGAGCGCAATACAGGGATAACGCATTAAGCAAAGCGCGTTTTGAATTCCGTTGGAACGATCAGTTTAATTTATCATTAGACCCGGATACTGCACGTGAATTTCATGATGAAACATTGCCGGCCGAAGGCGCCAAAATAGCTCATTTCTGCTCCATGTGTGGACCTCATTTTTGCTCTATGAAAATAACTCAAGATGTACGCGATTATGCTGATAAATTAGGTGTAGAAGAAAAAGCAGCTCTCGAAAAAGGAATGGAAGAAAAGTCAAAAGAGTTTACTGAAAAAGGTGCGGAGATTTATAGTTAATGTTGATTTGAGGATGTGTTAATTTGAATATTAGTTAATAAAAAAATGATTGTTTTTAAACGCATAGATCATATTCAAATATGTATTCCAATTGGAAGAGAAAATGACGCAAGAGCTTTTTACTCCAACATTATCGGATTAAAAGAGATACCTAAACCACAGGCATTGATTAAAAACGGAGGTTTGTGGTTCGAAATAGCTGGCATACAATTGCATATTGGAACAGAGAATGAAATAAATAAATCAAAACGTCATCCTGCTTTTGAAATTACGGATATAGCAAGTGCTAGGGAGCATTTGGAAAGACACAACGTACAAATCAAAGAAGAAATTCAGGTTCCCGGACAAATTCGATTTTCATTTATTGATCCATTTGGAAATAGAATAGAATTGTTGCAAAAAACATAATGGCTACATTTCAACTATTTAAGCTTTTGAAGCTATGTCTACAAAAATAAAAACTGACAAAGAATACAAAACTTTACTAACCGAACTCAAATACAATGTTCGTAGCACTCAAATTAATGTGGCTAAAAGGAGAAGAATCTATTTATCCCCCTCTGGAGGGGGCAAGGGGGAGGTAGAATATGCCCACTAAACGCCCATACCTATTATCAATAGCAGGATTTGACCCTTCGGGAGGAGCAGGTGTTTTAGCCGATATTAAAACATTTGAAGCTCATAAAACGTATGGCTTGGCTGTAATAACAGGGAATACGATTCAAAACGAAAACACATTTGAATCTGTTGAATGGGTTGATTTAACTACTATTGAGAAACAAATCAAAATCCTATTTTCGTCTTACCCAATTGAGTATGCAAAAATTGGAATTGTAAGTGGGTTAGAAATGTTAAGCTCTATTATTGCAATTCTTAAATCGCTCAATCCTACCATTAAAATTATTTGGGATCCAATTATTAAAGCTAGCGCAGGATTCGAGTTTTTCACCCCCTCTTTAACTCTCCCCCTTAATAAGGGGGAGATGTCTGTACCTTCAGACAGAGGGGGTATTTTGGAAAACATTTTAAAACAAGTTTATTTAATTACCCCCAACTGGAATGAACTAAAACAACTTACAGGCAATGATAATGCGGAAGTTGGGGCTAAAGAACTTTCTCGCTATTGCAATGTTTTCTTAAAAGGCGGACATAACGAGGATAATAAAGGAAAAGATTATTTATATACTACTGATGGGAAGTATTATCCATTTAAAGCCAAGCAAATAAGTGAATATCCTAAACATGGCTCGGGTTGCGTTCTTTCGGCTGCTACTACAGCTTTATTGGGTAAAGGGTATAATTTGCAACGCTCCTGCCTAATGGGAAAAGGGTATATTACGCATTACCTAAATACAAGCAAAACTTTGTTAGGATATCATAAAATATGATATCTAGACTTCATTATATTACACAAGAGAGTTCCAATAAAAGTCATGCACAAATGGCTCAGGAAGCATGCTTAGCAGGTGTAGATTGGATACAATTACGGGTAAAAGAAAAATCGTATTCAGAGATTCTTTCAATTGCAACTGAGTTGAAAGAAATATGCAAACAATTCAATGCAAGATTAATCATTAACGATTATGTTTCTATTGCAAAGGAGATTGATGCCGATGGCTTGCATCTAGGAAAAACAGACACTTCCGTAGCAGAAGCAAGAAAGTTAGTAGGAAACAATATAATTATAGGTGGTACTGCAAATACATTTGAAGATATTGTTGAGCACGTAACTAATGGTGTTGATTATATTGGATTAGGTCCTTTTCGATTTACAGAAACCAAGAAAAATTTAAGCCCTATTCTTGGTTTAGAGGGCTATTCGGCTATTCTAACCAAATGCAAAGAAAATAATATAACCATTCCAATACTGGCTATTGGCGGTATAACTGCAGATGACATAGAGGTATTGATGAAAACTGGTATTCACGGAATTGCGATTTCTTCGCTGGTATCAAACGCTTTAAACAAAAGAGAAGTGGTAAGTAATCTGCTCTCATTAATAAACAAATAGGAATTAATTACTTACTAAAAGATTTCTTGACAGCTAACATTTGGAGTGCAGCCAAAGCACACTCTTCACCTTTATTACCCAACTTACCTCCGGCTCTATCTTTTGCTTGTTGGTGATTGTTGGTTGTTAAAACTCCAAATAAAAAAGGGATAGGATATTGAATACACAACTTAGTAATACCGTATGTTACGGAGTCGCAAACATAATCAAAGTGAGGAGTATCGCCTTTTATTACACAGCCAAAAACAATAACGGCATCAACCTTATTTTGTTTTCCAAACCAAGCTGCACAACTTGTAATTTCAACAGCACCGGGCACTCGTTTTACAATACAATTTTTAAACTTTACTCCACTTGCTTGTAAAGTATTTAAACACGATTGTAAAAGGGAATCAGTTATATCATTGTTCCAATCGGCAACAACAATACCAATTTTATACTTGGCATTGCCAGGCAATTTAACTAAAACATTTGATTGCTTTTTAAGAGAGGTCGCCAATTTTCTTATGTACTACTAGTTAATAGCAGCTTGAGCACGAGCAATGTATTTATCCATCTCCTTGCCTTCATTCGAATCAGTGAAATCAGCTTTTATACGCTCATAAATCTTTACAGCATCTGCATAACTACCCTTTTCTTCGTATGCAATAGCGGCTTTTTTCAAAAACATTGGAGATGTAAAATTATTTTTGCTCTTTTCTGCAGCTTTTAAATAGTACGCAATTGCTTCGTCTGTTTTACCCAACTCCATATGCGCATCACCAGTAGCACCAATTGCCATTGGCGCTATAATTTGATCGTCAGCACTAAATTCTGTTAAATGCTCAATTGCATTTTCAAATTCACCCTTTTTAAGGTAGCTAATACCTAAATAATAATGAGCTAAATTTCCCGATGGAGCTACACCATACTCATCCGCAATTTGAAGAAAACCTTTATCAGTACCATTTCCGTTTATGGCCAAGTCTAAAGAATCCATTTCAAAATAAGCTTCGGCTTTATACATTTCCTTTCTTGCTTCCTCTTCTTGACCGGCTACATACCAATATTTATAGCCAATATAACCACCAACCAATGCAACTACTGCACCTATAATAATCGACAAACTTTTTTGGTTGTCTATTATATACTTTTCTACTTTACTGTAGGTTTCTTGAACATCTAATATTGGTTCGTCTTTAATTTCTGACATTGTTTCTTAATTTAAGCTCCAAAATTAACTTTTTTTACGAAATAAAATAATTAGATTTTACTTTAATTTTTTGAAGCGTGAGCACTCATTAGTTCCATTAATCTTCCAACTTACACATCTTGGGGCTGCATCGATAGTTAGAATACGTATAAATTGGAAATATTACCCCTTTATCAAATTAAAATAAGGTATATTTGCAGATAAAATTTCTAAAATGCTTGAAGCTTCTACCCCGCTAAGCAAAAAGGATAAAATATTAAAATTACGTTTCCCTATTTCGTGGATACTATCTTGTATTACAATGTTTGGGTTGTTTTATGTGTGGCATGGAGTTTTATTAAACGACATTTCTCATATTACTTATCCTAAAAATATTTTTTTCCTTTCTGCATTGCTCGTGTATATAATTATTGCATTTGTGTTGAATTTACTTTTTATGTCAAAAATCGCTACCGATTATATTGAAGGTATTATAACACGAGGATTTGTATGTGGTATAGCTTTAGGCATTATAATTTTTTTAATTACCATGGTTGTAGGTGTATCTTTTAGCACACAACTAAACCTAAGAAACATTTTGTTTGATTTTTCTTGGCAATGTGCAGAGCAGGGTGTTGCCGGAATTATAGTTGGATCAGTATATGCTTACTTCAAATATTCATTACGCCTCGAACGAAATTAATATTTATTCTTCCACCTTGTTTTTAAGAATTGTCTAAACTCCGCTTCCTTAGCATTATTTAACGGATTGTAAAGTATTTCGTTTTGTATTTCATCAGGTAAATATTGCTGTTCGATAAAATTGTTGTTGAAGGTGTGAGCATATTTATAATCTGCACCGTAATTCAACTCTTTCATTAACTTAGTTGGAGCATTCCTTAAATGCAGCGGAACGCTTAGTGTACCGGTATTTCTAACCAATTGTTGGGCTTTATTAATTGCATCGTAAGAGCTATTACTTTTGGCAGAACAAGCCAAATAAATAGCGGTTTGAGATAGTATAATTCGAGATTCAGGCCAGCCAATTACAGTTACCGCTTGAAAGCAATTTGTAGCCATAACCAATGCAGTGGGATTCGCATTCCCAATATCCTCCGATGCCAAAATAATAAGTCTGCGTGCTATAAATTTAGGATCCTCGCCCCCTTCTACCATCCTAGCAAGCCAATACACTGCACCATTGGGATCGCTGCCTCTAATTGACTTTATAAAAGCTGAAATGATATCATAATGCATTTCTCCTGCTTTGTCATAACGCGCCAAATTCTGCTGCACTACTTGCATTACCTTGTCATTGGTAACTACAATTTCTTTTTCTGTTATTGAATTTACCACCAACTCCAATGTATTCAATAGTTTTCGAGCATCGCCACCACTAAGCTGCAACAACGTTTCATACTCTTCAATGACTATTGATTTTGATTTCAAGTATTCGTCCTTCACCAATGCCGACTGTAAAAGAGATACAAGCTTCTCTTTTTCAAGAGATTTTAACACATATACTTGACATCTAGAAAGAAGCGCAGATATTACCTCAAAGGAGGGATTCTCTGTGGTAGCACCAATTAGTGTTATCGTACCTTTTTCAACTGCCCCTAGCAACGCATCTTGCTGAGACTTGCTAAATCGATGAATTTCATCAATAAAAAGAATTGGGTTATTCGACCCAAAAAAATTTTCTTTACCGGCCTTTTCTATAACATCTCTAACATCTTTAACCCCACTGTTAATAGCGCTTAGCGAATAAAATGGTCTTTTTAGTTCTTTTGCAATTAAAAAAGCTAAGGTCGTTTTTCCTACACCCGGTGGTCCCCACAGGAGAATAGATGGAATTATTTTATTTTCTAATGCATTTCGCAAAACACTACCATTGCCCACCAAATGCTCTTGACCAACATAATCGTTAAGAGAAAGCGGCCTCAACCTTTCTGCCAATGGAATGCTCGAATTCATAGTCATTGCTAATTTTAAACTTATTTTCCAATAAAAATTGGAATGTAGCAATTATTCGTATTTCTTACTAAAGAATAGTAGCATTTCATAAAAAATTTGTACATTAATTAGGTACTTAAATTATTAAATAATCAATACACGCCTACAATGAAAAAACACTTTTTATTCGCATTATCTTTTTTGGTTATCACAACTGTATTTGGTCAAAAGAAAAAAGGGAAGCCTGCTTTAGACGGAAAAAATTTTGTTGCTCAAACTTCTGAAATTAAAGAGGGCAAAGCACCAAAGCCGGTTGAAGACAAAGTTAGATTTAAAAACGGAATTGTAGATTCTGATTTTATTTACGAAAAAACAAAATTCGACCCGATTGACTATAAAGTACTTACCGACTCAACCGGAACAGATGAAAATGAAGAGGAGATTAAAATTTATGATTTTGAAGCGCTTGGAACAAATGAAAAAGGCGAAGAGTTAAAGTGGGAAGGGACTATAACAGGAGGCGCGTTGGAAGCAAAAGTTGTTTGGTCTAAAAAAGGAAAAATTAAAAAAGAGTTTACGATAACCGGAGAATCAAAGGACAAAAAGAAAAAATAAATAAAATTTGCAAAAGCAAAAAGGCTTGTAAGTAGATACTTACAAGCCTTTTTGCTTTTACTTATTGGATACAAACCTGAAGCATAAAATGATTTCGTAAAAAGACCGAAATCCAAATTAACTAAACTGAGACTAGAGTTGTATTCTTTTTAAAAGTTTTGAGCCTACTTGAGCTTTTTGCGTTACAAACACACTATACAAACATCCTCGTTGCAAACGAGGATGAGGTGGGGTGAGGAGGGGACTTATATAATCATGGAAAATATTTATAAATAGTACTTCTATGCCCAAAACGAATTACATAAACGGTATTCTTTTTAATGACTATACCCATCCTATAATCTTTTTCAATCTGAATACGATAGAAGATTTTGTACTCTTTTAATTTTATCAAATTGGAAATTTGAGATATAGATTTAGCCTCTCTGATATTCTCAAGAACTTGGTAAACCTGTTGTAATAAATTTTTATTAGTTTAATTGGTGATATCTCTATAGAAACTTCCCTTAACAATCAACTCCATTCTTTCGGAAGTATTTGTTTAATTTTTCAATAGAAACATCTTTACTGTTTAATCCATCCTCAATCCATCGAGCCATTGCAATCTCCTCTTTTTGACTATCTGTTAGAACGGTAGATTTAAATTTAAATTTTTGCAAAACAGATAAAAAAAATTGTTTGTCTTTTTCGGGTATATTAACAAGTACTGTTGTCATTCTAGCTTCTATATTTAATATACAAATTTACTAAATGTAAACGAGAATTGTATTCTTTTTACAAGCTTTGAGCCTACTTAAGCTTTTTGCTTTATAAACGCACTATACAAACATCCTCGTTGCAAATTAGGATGAAAGGGGCTACTTAGGATTACGAATAAAATTAATTGGAAGATTATAAACTACTGGCACAGCAATATCGCCCTGATAACCAGGATTCCATTTTGGCATTTTCGCAACAGTTTCAATCGCACTTGAATCTAAATCATCTCTAACACTTTTCAAAACGCTAATTTTCGAAACCTCACCTTTCGCTGTAATTGTGAAGCGGAGTATTACAATACCGCTAATTGAATCTCTAATTGCGCCTTCCGGATATATAACATTACTTTTAAGAAAGTTTATCAATCCAACTTGCCCACCTTTAAACTCAGGAAGCTTATCAACAACTAACATAGTATCTTTACCTATTATTTCATATTTAAAATTGTCTTTAGGGTTGATTATTATTCTACCACCTGTATATCCTTTAGATTGCGAAAAAAAATATAATGGGATATGAAATAAAAGAAATAAAAATTTCATGTTAATAAAAATTAATACCTAACGATACGAACTCCAGTGGGTGATAATACGAATTCCCTAACTCAAACTAATCCATCCTCTTCTTCACCATCGTCAAAATAGTAGCAATAGCAACCGTATCGCCAGTGGCGCCTTCCAAGCCATATTTATCTCGCACTTCCTGCGGGCTAGCATCGTACACATCAACCACCCATTTTACAATACCTTTGGCAATATCTTCTTCATTCTTTTTCTCTTGTTCTACTTTTTCTTTACAGGTAAAGCGCACACCAATAGTCATGCCCGGGTAAATAGGTTTTGTAAAACGGCATTCGTCTATTCCGTAATTCAATAATACCGGTCCTTTTGGAGGGTCCACAAACAAACCGGCTGCTCGCGATAAAATAAAATAGCCATGAGCAACAGTGCGTTTAAAGATGGTTCCATCTAAGGAATTAGGATCTAAATGCGCATAAAATTTATCACCACTTAAATTGGCAAAGTTTACTACATCATCTTCGGTTACTGTATGCGTAGCAGTAATAAGCGTTTCGCCTACTTCTAAATCTTCAAAGTATTGGCGGAAAGGATGTACATCTTTTAGAATATATTTTCCACCATACTGGTATTGGTTGGTAACAGCCGTTAATGTTGTAGGAGAACCTTGTATAGCGGTTCGCTGCATGTAGTGCATAATACCACGCTTCCCCCCCATTTCCTCTCCTCCTCCTGCCCTACCCGGCCCACCATGCACTAGCATTGGCATTGGAGAGCCGTGCCCTGTACTTTCTTTTACACAATCATTATTCAACACCAATATTCTACCATGCATACATGCTGCACCTAATACGTATTCTCTTGCAATTTTATCATCAGCCGTTACAATAGAGCTTACCAACGAGCCTTTGCCCATTTTAGCTAGTTCAATAGCTTCTTCTGTATTCTTGTAAGGCATTAGTGTACTTACCGGTCCAAATGCTTCTATATTGTGGCAATCGGTGTTTTTAAAAGGATTTTCATTCAAGAAAATGATTGGAGGCATAAATGCTCCTTTGTTTTTATCAGCACCTTTTACTTCATAATTTTCAAAATCACCAATAATTAGTTTTTGTGTTTTAGATAACAATTCCACTTTCTCTAAAACTTCCTTACGTTGTGTTTCTCCCGCAAGAGAACCCATCCTAACTCCTTCCACATTCGGGTCGCCAATGATGGTTTGAGCCAAACGTTTGCTAATTGCATTACGCACATCCTCTACTTTATTTTCAGGAACCATAATTCTGCGCACTGCAGTACACTTTTGGCCGGCTTTTGTTGTTATTTCTCTTACAACTTCTTTAATAAAAATATCAAACTCCGGTTTATCAGGAGTTACATCCATTCCAAGAATACAGCAGTTTAAAGAATCCGCTTCCATATTGAATGGTACTGCCTCTTCCAATAACCTTGGATGCGCCTTCAGCATTTTTCCTGTTGATGCCGAGCCCGTAAAAGTAACCACATCTTGATTGATAACATGATCTAAAATTCCATTGGCACTGCCACAAATCAATTGCAATGCACCTTCCGGCAATATACCACTTGCTATAATTTCTTTGGCAACTGCTTCTGTTAAAAAAGAAGTAATGGTTGCAGGCTTTACAATTGCAGGAACTCCCGCAAGCCAATTAACAGCCACCTTTTCTAGCATTCCCCAAACAGGAAAGTTAAATGCGTTAATATGTATTGCAGTACCTTGCTTAGGAACACAAATATGATTTCCGATAAACGTATTTCCTTTTGAAAGTCGAGCTATCTCTCCATCCACAAAATAAGGCTCATCTGGAAACTGTCTGCGCAACGAAGCATACGAAAACAAATTTCCAATTCCTCCTTCAATATCCACCCAACTATCAATTTTTGTAGCACCTGTTGCCCAAGATAATTTATAGAATGCATCTTTCTTTTCAAGCAAATGCAACGCGAGCGCCTTCAACATTCTACCTCGCTCTTGAAAAGTCATTTTGCGAAGTTTTGTTCCACCAACTTTTCTGGAATAATCTAGCATCGCAGCAAAATCAAGACCCTTGCTTGATGCAGTTGCTATAGCATCTCCGGTTATCGCATTGTATAAAGTTTGTCCTTTGTCGGCACTAGTTGTCCACTTGCCTAATGCGTAATTTTGTAATTGCATAGTAGTTGTAAATAATTAAATTTAGTTTCGGTTAATTCCTAATTGAAAACATAGAGCTTCAATAATTTCATCTTGTAATTGCGGGTCGTTAATTTCGCCATATAATTTGCTCAATCTCCTCTTATCAATTGTTCTTATTTGATGGCATAATGCAATAGAATTATTTGGAAGACCAAATTTGTCGGAAGGAATAAAGGATTCATTGGGATATATTTGACGTCCAACCTTTTTAGATGTAATAGGAATTATATTAACAATATTGAGAAGTTTATTTATTTCTTCTTCGCTTATAATTAATACAGGTCTTGATTTTCCTTGCTCTGAACCAATAACAGGATCTAGGTTCGCTTGATAAATAGTCCATTTTTTCATCACTCACAATCTTCTATAGATTGAAAATCGTCATTTACTGATTTTATATCGTCTAAAAACAATGAATCATTTACGGCTTTCTTCAGTAATTCTAATTTTTGAGTTTTTGTATCTACAGAATCGTCTACAGTTACTAATAATTTTTTCTTGTTCCTAAAACTATCAGGCAAGTTTATTATTAATTGATTGTTTTTTACTTCGTATATATTTCTTAGTGTCATACCTAGGTTGTTGATTAAATATACCAAAAATATAGCTACTAATCAATGATTAGAAGCTATTTCATCAACTCCTTTATAATGGTATCAGTAGAAACACCATCAGCTTCTGCTTTGTAGTTACGCACAATTCTGTGACGCAGAATGGGAACAGCTACGGCTTTTACATCTTCAATATCCGGAGAATATTTACCGGTAAGCAGTGCATGGCATTTAGCTCCTAATACTAAATATTGCGATGCTCTAGGACCAGCGCCCCAAGCCAAATAATTATTTACAATTTCTTTTGCATTAGGCGTATTAGGTCGTGTTGAGGTTGAAAGCTTTACTGCAAATTCTAACACATTATCCGGCACAGGAACTCGCTTAACCAAATTTTGGAAATAAATAATTTCCTCAGCTGATAAAATTTGTTTCAATTGAACACTGTATTCGGATGTTGTATTTTTTACTACTTGCAATTCATCTTTATACGTTGGGTAATCCAACCAAACGTTAAACATAAACCTGTCCAATTGTGCTTCCGGCAATGGATACGTACCTTCTTGCTCAATAGGATTTTGAGTTGCCAACACAAAAAATGGATTTCCTAACTCGTATTTATTTCCGCCTGTGGTAACGGTTCTTTCTTGCATGGCCTCCAACAGTGCCGATTGTGTTTTAGGCGGAGTACGATTTATCTCATCGGCCAAAATGATGTTAGCAAACAACGGACCTTTGATAAATTTAAGTTGACGATTTTCATCTAAAATTTCGCTACCAATAATATCGGATGGCATTAAATCTGGAGTAAACTGAATTCGGTTATAATTCAAGCCTAATACTTGCGCTACTGTATTTACCAATAACGTTTTTGCTAAGCCCGGAACACCTACCAATAAACAATGACCTTTGCTAAAAATAGAAATGATAACATCTTTTACAACATCATCTTGCCCAATAATTACTTTGGCTATTTCTAATCGTAACTCTTTATATTTTACAACTAAAGCGTCTGCGGCTTCAACATCTGACTGGTATTTCATTTTTAAAATATCTTATGTAGTAAACAAAATTTTATTTAGCTGTAAACCCTCTCTTATTTAGAAAACACCGAAACCTGGGATTTCCATTCGTGCTGAAACTTGCAATCCTTGTAATCTCCATCAATTCTTACAAACACACCTTGCACCTTTTTTCTAATCCAATCGTTTACCATCTTAGTTTCTTTTTCTGCTTTTGCAGCTCCTTGAATACGCTGGTAATCTTCTTTTAAATTTGCTTTATGTGGATTGGTACGACTTTTTAAATACAAAATTCGATATGCTTGCTTACCGTCTCTTGTTGCACTTAAGGTAGGCTCCGATGCTTTTCCGGGCTCTAGCTTATCTATAGCAAAAAACAAGGTGTTGTCTATAACACCCAATTGATCAACTTCAAATTTAGGCGAACCAGTTTGTGGATTAAGAATAATTCCGCTATTTGATTTGCTTTCCTCTTCATCGGAATAGCGTCCTGCCAACTCTTCAAACCTAACAGAATCCGACTTAAGCAATTGATACACGCTATCGGCTAAATGCTTAGCTTTTATCATATCACTGCTGCTTATTACGGGTGTAATTAAGATATGTCGCAAATCAACAAATTCTCCTTTTCTTTTTAGTAACTGCATAAAATGATAGCCGTAAGCTGTTTCAAACACTTCGGATGTTTCGCCCTCTTTAATTCTAAACGCAATTGCATCAAATTCCGGCACAAACTGTCCGCGAGGAATATCCTTGTATTCTCCGCCATTCTTTGCAGAGCCGGGATCTTCGGAATATAAAATTGCTAAAGAGGTAAATTTTTCGCCCTTCAATACTCGCTGACGAAGCTCTTCAATTTTTTCTCTGGCAATTTTCTTAGCCTCGGAAGACACTTTGGGTTTTATAACAATTTCACCAATCTCTACTTCGGCATTGATAAATGGCAAACTATCTACCGGTATTTTTTCGTAATAGGTTTTAATATCAGACGGAGTTATCGTAACACCTCTTGTGATATCTTCTTGTACTTGCTTAGCCAACAATAAATCATACACATTATCTCTCAACTCTTCTTTAAACTGCTCTATCGTTTTGCCATAAAAGCTAATAAATTTTTCTTCGGAGCCAAACTGAGCTACAAAATACCTCATTCTACGATCTAATTCTTGATCTACCTGCGCATCAGAAACCTCAACGCTATCTTTTTCTGCTTGTACAACCAATAGTTTTTTGTAAAGCAAATCTTCCAAAATCTGGCATTTAGCATTTTCTCCTGCCACAATCTCGTTTTGTGATAAATATTGCTGGTACTCCGTTTCGAGTTGAAATTTTGTAATGATTTTATTGCCAACAACCGCTATTACTTTATCGGCAACAATTGGTTTTTGAGCAACTAAAAAAGACACCTGCAAAAAAAGCAGCGCCAAGAAAACATTATACTTTTTATTCATATTTAGTTACTTCAATTTCTTTACTAACATTAATAGACTTGTATAAGTCTTCTTTCATTTTCTCTATTAACTCTATCTTGCGTCTGTTTATTATAATATTCTTAATATTTTCTTTTTCGAAAGCCAACGGAGAAATGCTGTTTTTAATTTTAAATCCTTTAATATTTAAAAGATACAAATTTAATGAGTCTTGCACCTCTACAAACCGGTTATTTTTTAAGAACAATTCTTGATTATACGTTTCAATGGGAACTTCCTTTAAAATATCGGCAAACAAAAGCCACGTGTTGTCATCCAAGTAGTAATTATCGGCATACTTTCTACAATAATCTTCTAGCTGCTTTATATCTTTTTCTACATCCGACTTATACCAATTTTTAAGTTTCGTTAAATCAGGGGCCTTCTTACTTACCTTAACATACACAACTTTTATAATATTGTTTTTAAGTTCGAAGTTTTGTGAGTTTTGATTGTAGTATTCCTCTATCTCACCGGCAGAAATTACGGTATCCAATTTCTGATGTACCAATTGATTCTCATATTTGTAAATAACCAACGACTGCCTATAATCCTCTAATTGAGCAGAAACATCTTTATCTTCTTCGGATAAATTTTGTTCGGCTTTTCTGAGTAAAATTTGTTGTTTTACCCATCTATCAGCGTACGAGTTTATAAAATCAACTGTATCTTTTCGTGATGAAGCACTCGTAACTAAAGGAAGAACCTCCGACTCGTACAAAAAATCATCGTACGCTTTTGCTACAACCTTGCCTGAATTAGTCGATTTCCTAGAGTTCTCTAAAGAACAAGAAGCTGCGGCTAGAACAAAAAAAAGCATCAACAAGTTTAGAAAGCCTTTTACGTGTTGGCTTTTAAAAACTTGTTGATGCATTAGAGTTGATTTATGAATTTATTTAACGGTAGATAAAACGGCTTTATTGATATCTACTTTATACTTTTGCTTTAATGAAGCAATCCATTCTTTTTCTAAATAATTTTGGTAATCTGCGGTAATAATGCCTTTAGCTTCGTTAAATGCCTTTGGCTCTGGCTTCAATAATTTATTTACTACCACAAACGAAATTTTATTTCCATCTATCTTTTTATCTGCAGAAATTCCAGGAGTCCAATTTTCGTCAATCATTTTATTTTCTCCTTTTGTGTAAATTTTATTCTCAACCTGAAGGTTTAACTGAGATGTTTTATTTATCTCTGCCGTAATATCTGCCTGCGATTTATTTTTAGAAAGTAGTTTTCTAACTGCTTTCGCCACTTTCTCATCCGCACATGTGTAAATAGAAGCATCTGCTCTTTCATCCCACATATAGTTCACTTTATTCTTTTCATAAAACTCTTTCAGTCCAGTAGTATCTTTTACAGCTTTCGACCAAACTTTTTTATCTGTAAGCTCGAACAATAAAATTCCTTCTCTGTACTCTTGCATTAAGGATTTAAACTCCGGATATTTTTGTTCCAACCTTCCATCTTCAAAAGCAATAGCCGACTCGTCAACAAACTGAGCATACGATTGATCAACCAAAAGTTTAATATCCATTTTAGCTCGTTTTGTTTGACGCGACTCCAAAAACTTAGCAAAATCGGTTTGCGTGAATTGCTTATCCATAAAGCTAAACATAGGTTTATTTAGTTTAGCAGCTTTATCTGCTGTCCATTTACCATCAAAAAAAGAGGTATCTACAACTTTGTAAAACTCTTCTTTCAACTTAACGTTGTCTTTAAATCCGTAGTCTTTTTTAATTTTTGCAATAAGAGATGTACGACCAATTTGTGAGCGTGAATCTTTTGAAACCTTTCCCTTTAACTCATTTTTCATACTCTCAAAAGTGCCTAAATCCTTTTTATCTAATCGCTTAATAATATGCCATCCATATTTTGTTTGCATAGGAGCAGCCACATCATTATTATTTTTTAAGGCGAATGCAGCCTGTTCAAATTCAAGTGGCATACGGTTTGTACCAAACCAAGGCAACTCTCCACCTTTTTGGGCAGATGGTTTATCATCGGAATATGTTTGAGCCAACTGTGCAAAATCTTCTCCGGCTTTTATTTTTGCATACAATTCGTCTATTTTAGTTTTTGCTTTCAGCGAATCTTCTTTGGTCATTTTATCACCGGTTTTAACCATTATGTGAGCTGCCAACATTTCGCCTTGTGCTTTACGTTTATCAACTACTTTAATTAAATGATATCCAAATCTTGTTTTAACCGGCATGGAAACTTCGCCAACCTTTGTATTATATGCAGCGCTTTCAAAAGGGTAAACCATTTGCATTGCTGTAAAATATCCTAAATCGCCTCCATTATCTTTTGCAGAAGGATCTTCAGAAACTTCTTTCGCTACTTTATTAAAATCCTCACCTTTTATGATTCGCTCTCTAAGCTTCATAATTTTTGTGTAAACAGCCAATGTATCTTTAGGAAGCGCATTATCAGCTACCTTTAAAAGAATATGACTAGCACGAACATCCGATTGCAATCTTTCATAAGCCTCTTTCAATACTTTATCATTTACATCTTTATCAGTTAAATAAGGTTGAGCCAATTGTTTTCTATATCCTTTTAGCTCTTCTTTAAAAGCCACTACAGTATCCATCTTTAAATCTTCGGCTTCTTTTACCTTCAGCTTAAAGTTTACAAACAAATCAAGGTACTTTTCAATAGCTTCTTGTGAGCTAGCTTTCTCGTCCTTGGCGCTGTTTTTGTGATAAATAGAAGAAAATTCCGAAACAGTAATTTTAGAATCTCCTACGGTCATCAAAACAGGATCGTTGTTTTGAGCTATTGAAAATAAAGTAGAAACAAATAAGCTTAAACCTGTTAGTATTCTGATTGTGTTCATGTTAAGTATTTTTAATAAAGAGCAAATGTAATTAAACTTTAGTTGTATATGTGTTTTTTAACGGACAAAATTAAGCTCAATTACTTTGCATTAACAAAAGCTTAACATTTTTTAACGAATATGTCCATATTTTACTAAAACGCCCCCTTTTTAGATAATATTTACCGAAATTTGCAATACACCTACAACAATTATAACCAACATGGATAAATTAATAATAGCCAATAAAACATTCTCTTCACGCCTCTTCACGGGCACAGGGAAATTTAGTTCTAACGAATTAATGAGTGAAAGTCTTTTAGCCTCTGGCTCTGAATTGGTAACGGTAGCTTTAAAACGTGTTGATGTTACAAATACAGACGATGATATTTTAAAACACCTAAATCATCCACAATTTAATTTATTGCCGAATACATCAGGTGCACGAAATGCAAAAGAAGCTATACTGGCTGCAGAGCTTGCCAGAGAAGCCCTGCAAACCAACTGGCTAAAATTAGAAATACATCCAGATCCTAAATATTTATTACCCGACCCAATTGAAACGTTTAATGCGGCCAAAGAGCTTGTTAAGCTTGGGTTTGTAGTTCTTCCATATATTCATGCCGACCCGGTGCTGTGTAAAAAGCTAGAAGATATTGGTGTTGCAGCGGTAATGCCATTAGGCTCTCCTATAGGAAGCAACTTAGGATTAGAAACTAAAAAATTTTTAGAGATTATTATTGAGCAAAGCAATGTACCTGTAATTGTAGATGCGGGTATTGGAGCTCCATCTCATGCAGCACAAGCTATGGAAATGGGAGCCGATGCTGTGCTAGTAAACACGGCTATTGCCGTTTCGAACAATCCTGTTGAAATGGGTATTGCATTTAAATTAGCTGTAGAAGCCGGAAGAATGGCATTTGAGGCTAGACTTGGAAGCAGGAGTACTACGGCACATGCTAGTAGTCCGTTGACTGCATTTTTGGATTAAAAATTATTTTCAACCCAAACCAATCAACAAAAAAACTACGTTTTTTGTTTTTTCTTTTTAGCAGCAGGAAATAATATATTATTTAAAATAAGCCTGTAGCCGGCTGAATTAGGATGCAATGCCAAATCTGTTGGAGGATCTTCCACCCTATGCTCGTAATCTTCGGGATCGTGCCCACTGTAAAACGTGTACGTGCCTTTGCCAAATTCGCCATGTATATAGCGAGCTTCACCGGCAGCTTTATTTTCCCCTAAAATCAACACATTCGATTTAATTGTTTTTTTATCAAAGCCTACCGTTTGACCCCAAAATGCTTTTATCAATGTTTCGTGATTTTGACAAAGCATCGTAGGAACCGGGTCCCACTTAGCTGAGAAAGAAAATAAAGAAAAATAATCGTTGGTTTTATTTACTCCTTTTTGCGATCGCATTACTCGTGTATCAATGGTTGATTTAGAATAATCGTATGGATTTGGGATGACAGAGAAATCTGTAAAAGCAAATGTTTTTGTAAAATCTAATTTTTTATTCATGGAAGGATCTGAACCATCTCCATCAAACATAGATTCGCAAATATCTGTACCCTCAGCTGCTAAGGCGATATCATACGAATCAGGTGCAGAACACATGGCAAACAAAAATCCCCCTCCTACCGTAAAATCTCTAATTTTTTTTGCCACACCCAATTTTAACTGAGATACTTTTGAAAAACCTAACGCCTTTGCACTTGCTTCTAAATACCGAACTTCTTCTTGGTACCAAGCTGCATTTCTGTATGCACCATAAAATTTGCCATATTGACCAGTAAAATCTTCGTGGTGCAAATGCAACCAATCGTACAATAAAAGTTTATCTCCTATAATTTCTTCATCATAAACTACATCGTAAGGTATTTCGGAATATGTAAGGGCCAGTGTTACCGCATCATCCCAAGGCTGTTTCGTTTTGGGCGAATACACCGCCACTTTGGGAGGCTTTTCCAGTTTAACTGCATCCATGTTCACTTCCGGATTAGATATTTCTTGAAGAATTGCAGTAGATTGAGCATCGGCAATTACTTCAAACGAAACACCACGTATAATGCACTCGCTCTGAAAAACTTTGTTGTCTTTAAACATAAAACTTCCACCGCGGTAGTTAAGCAGCCATTGTACTTCTGTTTCTTTTGTCAATGCCCAATATGCAATTCCGTATGCTTTTAAATGATTTTTTTGCACTTGATCCATCGGAATAAGAATGTAACTGGCCTGTACCGACAAGTGCATAAAAAATAAAAATACTAGTACAACTATTTTTTTATATACACACATGTTACTTATCCTACTGATTAATCAATTTAAAAACTTTTCGTTGCGATGTCGTTTCGATATCCAACAAATAAATACCTTTTGCAAAATTCCGCCCATCTAATGAAAACGAACCAACGGCTTGTAAATTATGTGAATAAAGATTTTTTCCAAGTGTATTGTACAATGAAATTTTTGCATCGGTTATATCTGCAAACAAAACTTGTAGTCCTGTACCGTCAGAAAAACCAATACTATTTAGCACATGAATAAAGTTACCATCGTTAGGTGCTACATAACAAATGTCAAATAATCCTCGTTCATACATTCGTTTACAGATACTGGCTGCATTAGCTCCTCCATTTAAAAGAGAATCTGCTTGAGCAAAAAGAATAGCAGCATCTTTCATAGTCATTCCGCTAGAATAATTATACAACGATTCAAACAATATTCTATCGGTAGTTTCCCTGCCAATATCCTCCCAAATTTGCATGATTGTAGACGACCAAATTTCTGCATCATGATAAATATTATAATCTAAGTCATTAGGATACTGTTTTTCGGAAGTAGTTTTTCTTCCACTCCAAAATTCGTTGTGACCATCCCAAGTATATACATCTTCCCATTTATATTCATTAATGCTTCTAGAATAAGAAGCAGCAATGTAATCTCCTATTGCCTCATCCAGTGCCATTCGTTGATTACCGAAATTAGTATTGGGTGCAGCACTATACGAAACAGCATGACCATACTCATGTACAATTACATCTGCATCTTCGGCATCATCTACACCGCCAACTCCAAAGGTTAGACTAGGAGGGCCGGATGAAGGTGTAAAAAAAGAATTATCATTAAAAGTCCCGTGTGGATCAACTGCAATAGGATAATTAACCAAATTAAAAAATCCCAATTGCTGTAAATAGTTTTGGTATGTGTTAATATGGTAATATACATTTACATCTTCGAATTCACTTTGCGAGCGTGTAAAATCAAAATCTGGAATTCCAAAACTAGTGGCCGGAGCATAAAACGGAGAACTAAAATCTTGAATAGATACATAATTATTTTCGAGCGAAAACAAACCTCCGGAATAATCAACTTTTATATCAACCTGCGTTCGCTGATTGGTAAGTTGTGGAGAATCGGCATCGTTATTGTCCTTATAAGAGCCTCCATACACAACATTTCCGGAAGTTAGCGGATCCGGCATATATACCATTGCCTTAACAACAGAATCTGCCAATGGTTTGTAATATACATTCAAATCTCGTTGGTATAAAATTTTATTATTGGAATCAATAATTAACTCCCAATTTTCATCGCCAGAGCCTTTGCAGTGTATTAACATACAAGGTTCTAAAATACGTTCTGCTGAATAAAAATAAACTTGTTTGGAAGCCCCATTAGTTCGATAAGAAGCGGGAAAAGTATAATTTACCGGAAATTTGTTTGGAGCAATACGAATTTCTTTAATTGAATTATCAAATAATGACGTAATCTTATTAGAACTTGAAATATTTACTTTTACTTGAGCTCTATAAATCTCGATTCCATTTATGGTTTGATTATACGATAAGTGTGTTGAAGTTAAGCTACGGACATTACTCATCAAATTAAGGCTACTTTGAGGATGTAAAATCCTTAAATACTGCTGTAATCTATCCGCTAAAGACTCTTCTGGCAATGCGTCTAACTTGGGTACATTGAATAAAGATGTAGCGTTCGCAGTATCAAAATAACAAACAAAATTGACGCCAGAATCCATTTTGGTTGCAAATAAAAAAATGGAATTTAGCACAAAAAAAATCGCAAAAACATTCTTTAAAACCTGTTTCAACATTCCTATAAATATAGGTAAAAACGGGTTAAACAGTGCAACTAGAAGTAGAGGTTTTAACAAAAAAAGAAGTATAAACAACAAAGGGATTTTTTCATGTACATGAAAAAATCCCTTTGTTAGCGGAGAAAGAGGGATTCGAACCCCCGGAACCTTGCGGTTCAACAGTTTTCAAGACTGCCGCAATCGACCACTCTGCCATTTCTCCGCTACAAAAGTATAATTTTTTTGATACATCCTAAAATTTTAGTAAATTATATATTAATAACCCTCCCAATCAACTATTCAAAACATACTTTATAGCATATTATGATTAAAAAACTTCTTTCAGCACTTACAATATGTACTACAATTGTATTTTCACAAAACACAAATGTTCAATTCAAATCTCAACTAACTTTTCCGGGGCAAACGTGTGCCAACATTGGCGGATTTGCTGACAGCTTAAATAATGAATACGCGTTGGTATGTGCCTCAAAAGGTCTAGCAATTGTTGATGTAACTGTTCCCACAAACCCTATACTAAAAAAGCAGGTATCCGGACCTACAAATTTGTGGCGTGAAGTAAAAACGTATAAAGGATTTGCATATGTTACAAATGAGGCTGATAGCGGATTACAAATTATTAATCTAAATGGTTTGCCCGACACAACACTTCCGTCTAAATTTTGGAAAGGAGATGGAGCAATTGCCGGCTTATTAAAAACTATTCATGCACTGCACATTGATACCACCAAAGGATTTGCTTATTTATATGGCAGTAATTCAAATTTAGCCAATGGAGGTGTAATTGTTGCAGATTTAACAAATCCATGGAATCCAACATATGCAGGGAAATACAACAGCCATTATGTACACGATGGCTATGTGGATAACGACACCCTATATGCCGGAGAAATTTACCAAGGAAAGTTTACTGTTATAAATTTTGCAAATAAAGTAAGTCCGCAAGTACTGCAAAGTGTTTCTACTCCTGGAAATTTTACACACAACACTTGGATAAGCGACAACAGAAAAGTAATATATACCACAGATGAGGTTAATGGTTCCTATTTAGCGGCTTACGATATTTCAAATCTAACGAATATCACAGAGCTTGATAGAATTCAGTCGAATCCAGGGTCTGGATCAGTGGTACACAATGTTCATATTCATAATGATTATGCTGTATCATCATGGTACAAAGATGGCTTTACAATTGTAGATGCCCACAGGCCAACAAATTTAGTACAGGTAGGGAATTATGACACCTATTCCGGCTCAGGAAGTGGGTTTGAGGGTGCTTGGGGAGTTTATCCTTATTTACCTTCTGGGAACATTCTAGTTACCAATATAAATGAAGGGCTTTTCGTGTTAACTCCCACGTATGTAAGGGCATCCTACCTAGAGGGTACAGTAGTTGACTCATCGAACGGTGCCCCTATTTTTAATGCTAAAGTTGATATTTTATCTACAAGCGCATCCGACAACTCTTTGCTAAACGGAACGTATGCTACCGGGACTCCACAAAGTGGTTCATTTTCTGTATTAGTTTCTAAAGTTGGTTATTATTCCAAAACAATTCCTAATGTTAATTTATCAAATGGAATAGTAAGTGTTTTGCATGTAACGCTCACTCCAATACCAACAACAAATTTTTCTGTTACTGTTTATGACAACACAGGAAACCCTTTGAGCAGTGCTTCTGCATCTCTTATAAACACTATTTACACCTACACTGCAAATTCCAATGCAAGTGGAACTGCAACTTTTTCAGGAGTAAAAATTGGGACCTATACCTTGGTGGTAGGAAAATGGGGATACATAGCCGAATGTAATGGCGCAATTATTTCTTTAACCCCTACTCCACTCTCTTTTAGCCTTTCTCCTGGATATTCAGATGATTTTTCGGTTGATTTAGGATGGACAATATCCGGCACAGCAACTTCGGGTACATGGGTACGAGCAAAACCTGTCGGAACCATTTTTAACACAACAACTGCAAATCCGGCAACAGATGCATCGAGTAACGACTGCCTAGATTTTGCTTACATTACTGGGAATGGCGGAGGAGCGCCTAGTTTTGATGATGTTGATAATGGTGTTACTATCTTAACCTCGCCTTCATTCGACCTAACATCGTATTCCAATCCGGAAATATCATTTTACAAATGGTTTTTTAACGATGGAGGAGCCGGATCACCAAACGATAGTCTTGAACTAGTAGTATCTAATGGTATTACTGCGGATACAGTTGCTTATTTTGATTATACAAGTCCAAATAATTCTACGTGGGATTTATTTTCTTTTCCGGTAAAAAATCACATTGCACTTACCAGTACCATGAATTTTAAAATTAGCATTTGGGATAAAAGCCCATTTCATTTAGTAGAAGGAGGTATAGATAATTTCGAAATAAAAGAAAACACATCCAACAGTATAACTACTAATACTAGCCCCACAAACGAATTAAAACAAGTATTTGGAGCAAGTTCTAGCTATCTGGCTTATCAAACAATTGTATCTCACAACAATCAATACCGTATTGAAATAATTGATTTGACAGGAAAAAAGATTAAACAATATTATTTAAACGACTCAAAAGGAATGGTAGAACTTAATTCTTCTGATTTATCGAAAGGCTTATATATAGGCAAACTTGTGGTGAATAATGAAACACGTTCAGTAACAAAAATTATAATTCATTAGAGGTATTATTCTATAAAGAATATCTGGCGGCAGGCGCAATAGCTTGAGAAGAAAACTGTTGCTTTAAAAATTTATAGTAGGCGGCAACTGCTATCATACCGGCATTGTCTGTACAATATGCTTTATCCGGAATATAGGTACTCCTTTTGTATAAATCTCCTAGCTCAACTATTTTCTTTCGCAAACCCGAATTAGCGGAAACACCGCCTGCAATTGCAATCTCTGTTATATTGTATTTTTGTGCAGCTAAGGT